>NZ_JAMYTF010000047.1:0-36931 GCF_040322295.1 Mesorhizobium sp. M0159 | reverse complement strand
GGCGTCGCTGGAAATGTTGATGACCAGCGCGCCGCGGCCCTCGCGTGCGGACGCGGCAAGCGCACCGAACAGGGCTTTCGTCAGCGGGAAGGCGCCGACGAGATTGACCGCGAGCGCCATTTCCAGCTCCTCGCACTCGGTATCGGCGAGGAGCGCCAGAGGGACAGGGCCGAGGCTCGACGCATTGTTGATCAGGACATCGAGCCCGCCGAGGCTGGCAGTAACCTGCAACGCGATCGGGTAGATGTCCGCCTTCTTGCCGACGTCGCCGACAATGCCGTGCGCGCCCGTCTCATCGGCGATGCGTTCGACATTCGCGGCGGTCCGGGCGACGAAGGCGACGCACGCACCCTGTGCGGCAAGCTGCCGCACAAGCGCCAGTCCGAGGCCGGACGTGCCGCCCGTGACTGCCACGCGAAGTCCCTGAAGTTCGATATTCGTCTGCATTGCCAGTGCTCCTTAATCCGTATGCCTCTTGCTACAAGTTCAAGTTAACTTGAAGTCAAGCGGGAATTGTGCTTTCGTTCATGCATGGATTCCATGCTGACCATCACCGACGTGTCACGGCGCAGCGGCGTCGCCTCATCGGCCCTGCGCTTCTACGAGGAGCGCGGGCTGATCGGGTCCGAGCGGGCCGGCTCGGGACACCGACGCTATCCGCGATCCGTGCTGCGCCGGATCGCCTTCATCGTCTTCGCGCAGCGAATTGGGCTGACGCTCGAGGAGATCGGCGCCGAGCTGGCCAAGTTGCCAGCCGATCGCGTGCCGTCGCGTCGGGATTGGTCGCGGTTGTCAAGCCAGTGGACCAAGCGCATCGACCAGCGCATCGCCGAGTTGCAGCGCCTGAGGTCGGGGCTTACCGAGTGCATCGGTTGCGGCTGCCTGTCGATCGACCGGTGTAGCCTTGCGAACCCTGCCGATATGGCAGGACGCAAGGGGCCGGGGCCGAGGTATTGGCTGGGGTGAGTTGGCAGCGTGCCTGTCACTATTGCAGAACTCGGCAGCGCAAGACTTCGCCAAGTGCGAGACGGTGCGGCCCCGGTAAGGTTCAGCGGCGGTATTGTTCGTCGCTGACTTTCTCCATCCGCTCGACGGCCTTGCAATCGAGTGATTCCTGAATAGCAATATGCGACATTGCCGTAGTTGGGGTCGCGCCATGCCAATACATCATGATGATCCAGGAGCAGGCGGGGCGCATCGAAGAAGCTCGTCGGACGGGGCGGCGCAGCTTGTCGCGGCGCGGCCAACGTTCACCATCACGTCCTGGTTTAGAACGCAGTTCCGTAGGGATGTCGAGCGGATGGCCGCAGACATGGCCTCGCACCGCGCGGCCGGTGTCTCGGAACAGTAGATGCCCGTCACCCGATCCGGGCTTTGGGATTTTGCGACTAAACGGCAGCAACGAGAGTCATTGTTACGCGTTCGCCAAGCGGAAGAACGCGCCACTTTCCGACCTCAGCACCTCTAAGCGCGAACGTCTGGTGTGATGCCCGATGCGCGCGTTCGTAGGGCCATCTCGCTGTTACATCGCGGTGACAAAAGCACCGCGACGGTGGCGTCAACCGGTTACCAAGGGCAGCAAATATCTCCGGCCTTCTGGGATTGGCGTGTCAGCGTCCCCAGAGGCTGCGTGGGCGTGTCGCCGGTTGGCTGTTAGCGCGGCGACTGGAACGCTCCACGCCTGGCAAGCGGGATAGCGAAATCTCGTGAAGGCAAGGTCGAGCTGCGTTTTCCGTTCTGTATCGGCGACGGGCGGCGACTGGGAGAGACGGATACCATGCACGTGGGGCGTCTGGAAGTTGGCAGGACATGGACGCGGGGCGGCCCGCGTGCAGGCGCTTGGCTGAGCGGTGCAATGACCACGCAGCGCCACCTCGCAGCGATCATGGTTTGCGACGTGGTCGGCTATTCGCGCCTGACGGAGCGCGACGAGCGCGGCACGCTCGAGCGGCTGAAGATCTACCGCAAGGACCTCCTCGAACCGCTGGTCTCTGAGCACCGGGGTCGGATCGTCAAGCTCACCGGCGACGGCATGCTGTGTGAGTTCGCGAGCGTCGTCAACGCGGTGGCCTCGGCGATGGCGATCCAGCAGGCCCTGGCAGAACACGAGGCGGAGATGCCCGAGGAAGAGCGGATTCGCTTCCGCATCGGCATCAATCTCGGCGACGTGGTCTGCGAGGAGGACGGCGACCTCTACGGCGACGGGGTCAACATCGCCGCCCGCCTCGACAGCATCGCCGACCCCGGCACCGTGGTCGTCTCAGGCACCGCCTACGACCACCTTCAGGGCAAGCTCGACTGCGGCTTCACGCCGCTCGGCGACCTGCGCCTCAAGAACATCGAGCGGCCTGTGCGCGCCTACCGCGTCGAGACCGACGCCGGTGCCTCGGTGGCTGCACCGCCTCCGCTGCCCGCGAAACCCTCGATCGCGGTTCTGCCTTTTACCAACATGAGCGGCGATCCCGATCAGGAATACTTCGCCGACGGGCTGGTGGAGGACATCATCACGGGATTGAGCCGGGTGGACTCCTTCTTCGTGATCGCGCGCAACTCGTCCTTCACCTACAAGGGCCGGGCGGTGGACCTTCGCCAGGTCGGGCGCGAGCTGGGCGTCCGCTACGTGCTCGAAGGCAGCATCCGCAGAGCAGGATCGCGGGTGCGCATCAGTGGGCAGTTGGTGGACGCGATCAGCGGACATCATGTCTGGGCCGACCGCTTCGAGGGCGACGTGAGCGATATCTTCGACCTGCAGGACAAGGTGACCGAGAGCGTCGTCGGCGCTGTCGAACCGAGCATCCGGCTGCAGGAGATCAAGCAGGCGCGCATGAAGCCGACCGACTACATCGGTGCCTACGACCTCTACCTTCGTGCGCTGCCGCGCTTCTACAGCATGACGCGCGAAGGCTTCGCCGACGTGCGCCGGCTCACCAACGAGGCGCTCAGCATCGACCCAGGCTTCACCCTGGCGAAGGCACTCGGTGCCTATATCCGCAGCCTGTCGGTGAGTCAGTGCTGGCACGAGCCCGACGATATCCGCGTCGCCGTGCGCATGGCTCGCGAGGTGCTGGCGGACGCGCGAGACGACCCGACAAGCTTGCGTTTCGCCGCGCAGGTAATCGCCTACAGCGCCAAGGATTACGAGACGGCGCTGGACACGATCGAACGGTCCCTGCTCCTTAACCCCAATTCGGCGCAGGGCCATACGGGCAGCGGCTGGGTGAACGCCCATTCCGGCCACCCCCTCGTCGCGATCGAGCACTTCCACAGGGCAATGCGGCTGAGTCCGGTCGACCCCGAGAAGGGCATCGCGCTCTCCGGCATCGGGATGAGCTACCTGATGCTCGAACGCTACGAGGAAGCGCTGGTTTGGGGAGAACGAGCGCTGCGCGAGATGCCGAATTACGGCTCCTCGCACCGGGTGGTGATCATGGCGCTGGTCAAACTCAACCGGCTGGACGAAGCGCAGGCGGCGGCGCGGCGGCTGATGGAGGCGTTCCCGACCTACACGCTCACCCTGCAGAGACAGATCAACCCGTGGCGGGACAAGGTGTTCGCCGAGCGTTACGTCGAGGCGCTGGGCATCTCCGGCGTGCCGGAGTGATCGTCGCGTTTGCAAAGATGCCCTCTCCTGCGCGTCACGTCTGGCCAGGCGACGTCCCTTGATCCCGCGTCGCTTCTGGAAGGATAGTTCTCTGGCCGGCTTGTCGAGAACTGAGCGCGTAGAGCAGCTGTGAACAGCCGGCGCGAAGGCCGACGGACGGTTCAGCAAGCAGGACTTCGCCTATCTACCTGATCAGGATGTCTATCGCTGCCCGTCCGGAGCGTTGCTGACCTACCACTACAGCAACGTCGAGAATGGCATGACGCTGCGTCGCTACTGGTCGACCGCAGCTTGCGCGGCCTGCCCGATCAAGCGGCAATGCACGCCGTCCAAGGAGCGCCGGATCACCCGATGGGAGCGCGAGCATGTCGTGGAGGAGGTCCAGCGCCGGCTCAACGCCAATCCCGACGCCATGCGGACAAGGCGCGAGACGGTCGAGCATCCCTTCGGCACGATCAAGGCCCGCATGGGCGCCACCCACTTCCTGACGAAACGCCTCCACAACGTCCCTTGCCTGCCCATGTATGGCCATGGTTGTTCCAGCGCTTTCGCGGCGTCAGCTATCGTGTTGACTACCGTGGCGTTGCGATCAAGGTAGATTGTCGGGCCCTCCTAATCGTTGCGACAGCAGGATTTGACCTGCGGGCGCCGGGTCGCTCCATCCTGGCTTGAGCTAACCGCCACTTCCGGCGTTTCTCCTCTCGATCGCGGAGTCGAGCAGCGACGAGCTGACCTGTCCTGATGACGACTGTCCCATTTCTGCAGTTGACGGCGAGCGGCGCGGCATTGCGGAAGCGCCGGCCCGCGCTGGCATTAATCAAGCCGATGAGCAATCCGCTGGCGAGTTTGCAATAGTCATCAACATAGGGCTACCGAGCGGAGCCATCGTCATTCCAGATGGCTTTCATCGCCGCCTGCGCCGCCGTGATCCGAGGACGGCAGCGAAATCTTCCTTATCCGCACAAAGGGCATATAGTGGTAGGAACAAGAATATGGTCGGTTTCCAAATCTCATAGCCGGGCAAAGGGAGTTGAATGATGTCCACGAACAGCAAAGGTTTTTCGCGTCGCTGGGTCCTCGGCGGCAGCGCTGTCGCCTTCGCGGCCGGTCCGTTGGGAATGCCGTTCGTGCGAACGGCACACGCGCAGGTGGCGACCTACAGGGCCGGCGTTATTACCTCGCTGTCGGGCGAGAACATCCTCGGCGGCAACCTGACCAAGCGCGGTTACGACCTGTGGGCGGAGGCGATCAATGCCAAGGGGGGCGTCGAGGTCGCCGGCGAGCGTTTCAAGGTCGACATGTTCTACGGTGACGACCAGAGCAACCCGGCGACCGGCGCCGACGCCGCCGAGCGCCTAATCGTGCAGAACGAGGTGGACGTGCTGTTCGGCCCCTACACCAGCGGCTCGACCATCGCCGTGCAGCCGATCTGCCAGAAGTATCAGGTGCCGATGATTTCCGGCTCCGCGGAATCGCCGAACGTCTGGAAGGCCAAGCCGGAATTCAACTTCGGCATCATCCCGGCCGTAGACACCACTGCCGGTAAGTCGCTGGCCGTGCTGGCGAAACTGTCCAACCCCACGGCCAAGACGATTGCGGTGATCGGGGTCAACGAGCCCTTCTCGAAGGAAACCGGCGAAGGTTTCCGCGACGGAGCCAAGGAGGCCGGGCTGGAAGTCGTCGCCTACGAATTGGTGCCCGCCTCGGGCGACCTAACCCCAGTTATCTCTAAGATCGCAGCGCTCAATCCCGACATCGTCGCCGTCGGCGGCCATGAGGAGCCGCTGATCAATGTCGTCAAGACCTCGAAGTCGCTAAACTTCCGGCCCAAGGCGCTGATAATGCACTACGGCGTCACCGACCCGGCCTTCGCCGAGGCGCTGGCCGCGGACGCCGACGGCACCTGCGGCGTCTCGGTGTGGCTGCCATCGGTTCCGTACAAGGACGACGTCTTCGGCACCGCAAGGGAGTTTGCCGAGATGGCGCAAAAGAAGTCCGGGCACGAGCCCGACTACACCGAAGCGGCCTGCGCGGCCAGCGGCCTCGTTTTCGGCGATGCCGTCAAGCGACTCGGCAAGAAGCCGGCACTAACGCCCGAAGACAGGGTGGCGCTGAAGGACGCGATCGCGGAGACAGAAATCCAGACCTTCTATGGGCCGATCAAGTTCGAGAAGGAAGGCAACCACTACCATGACAACGTCCAACCGGTTCCGGTGCTGATCCAGATTCAGGGCGGCAAGACGGTGGCGGTGGGCCCGAAAGAGGCCGCGTCGGCAAACCTCACCTACCCGCTGCCGGCCTGGAAATAAGCGGCTTCGGACAGGGGGTGGGCAGCCTCATCGCCATCACCCTTTCTGGGGGAACGACGACGGTTGCGCGTGCTCAGAAAATAACGGACCATGCCATAGAGTGCGGCCGCCTTGCCGCGGCACCCCGCGTTTTTTTGGTTTGGCTGACTGACGGATGGTTCCCGCCTTGGATCTTTTCCTACAGACCTTGCTGAACGGCCTTCTGATCGGCGGCGTCATCGCCACCTTTACGATCGGATTCCAGCTCGCTTTCGGCGTGCTGCACGTCATCGATTTCGCTGTGGGCGGCTGGGTCGTACTGGGTGGCTATCTCGGCTACTACATGGCCGCCGGACTGGGCGTAGACGGATTCCTGGCGATCCCCGTGGCATTCGTGCTGTTCGGCGCCATTGGCTATCTGATTGGGCCGATCCTCTACAATGTCCGCAACAGCCGCACGGCTCGGCCGGAATTGATGGCGCTGGCGCTGACCTTCGGCCTGTTCACGCTGCTACGCGGCGGCATGCTGACCGCGTGGGGCTTCAATACCCACAGCGTTCCGACGGCGTTGAGCGGCGAGAGCCTTGCCGTCGGGCCGGTGACGGTGCCGCTGATCCGCGTGGCGGCGGCGGCGTTCGCCATCGCCATCGCCGGCGGGCTGTTCCTGTTCCTCTACCGCACCCGCTATGGGTTGGCGATCCGAGCGACGGCCGAAAACCGGCAGAACGCTGCGCTGATGGGCGTCAACATTCGCCGCCTCAGCGCCAATGTGTACGGGCTCTACGCAGGCATCACCGCCATGGCCGGCGTGCTGATGGGTGCAATTTTTTCAGTCAATCCGGAGGTCGGCCTGCGCTATACGCTGTTCGCGTTCTTCGTGGCGGTGCTTGCCGGGTTGGGCTCCGTCGGCGGTGCCCTTGTCGCCGCCTTGCTGCTCGGCGTCATCGAAGCCTTCGTCGCGACCTATGTCGGGTCGAGCTATTCGCTGCTGGCGATCTTCGCCACGCTGTTCCTCGTCCTGCTCCTGTCCCCGAGCGGGATCCTGCGACACGGCCTGTGAGGCCGGACATGAAGCAACGCCGGACCGGCCTCCTCCTGCTGATTGGGGTGATCATTGTGCTGGCGCTCCTGCCGATGCTGGTCAACAACTACTGGCTGCGCATCGCCACCGGCGCGCTGATGTGGGCGGGGCTGGCCTGCTCCTGGAACATGCTCGGCGGCTATGCCGGCTACATCAATTTCGGCCATTCGGCTTTCTTCGGGCTCGGCGCCTATGTCACGGCGCTGCTGATGGGCGACAAACTCGCCTGGCCCTTCTTTGCCACCGTCCCGGCCGGTATCGTGGTGACGGCGCTGTTTGCCATCATGATCGGCGCGCCGACACTTCGCCTGCGCGGCGCCTATTTCGCTATAGCCACCTGGGCCTTCGCCGAGGTGCTCATCCAGTTCACCTCGGTGATGGACTTTACCGGCGGCATTGGCGGAATTGGGCTGCCGCCCTTTCTCGACGAGCGCTTCTTCTACTTCGCCATGTTCGGCGCGGCTGCGCTGACCTACCTTATCACCTGGGCGCTGTTCGAGCGGTCGCGTTTCGGGCTGAAGGTCAAGGCGCTGCGCGACCACGAGCCGGCTGCCGAGGCAATCGGTATCAACACGTCGCTGGTCAAGCTGCAAACCTTCGTACTCAGCGCCGTTACCGCTTCGGTGTTCGGCGCGATCTTCGCCTACTGGGTCACCTTCATCAATCCGAAAAGCGTCTTCGGCGGCGACATCACCGACCAGATGGTGGTAATGGTGCTGCTGGGCGGGTTAGGCAGCCTGTGGGGGCCGGCACTGGGCGGTGTAGGGCTGTTCGTCGTCAACCGCGTGATCTGGATGTACTGGGGCGACACCGCCTTCTACATCGCCATATTGGGCGCGGCCATCGTGTTGGTGGTGGTGTTCATGCCGAACGGCATCGCCGGTCTGTTTTCGCGGCACGGGGCCAAGTCCGGCGCCGTGCTGGACAAGGCGGTCGGCAAGGTTGTCGGCGACGGCCATGGAGGGCCCAATTGAGCGTGGTCGAGGGCAAAACGGCCGGGGCCGGCGACCCTATCCTCGTCGTGCGCGAACTCTACCGCCATTTCGGCGGCATCAAGGCTGTTAACGGTGTGTCTCTGGAGGTCGGTCGGCGCGAGATCGCCGGCCTGATTGGGCCCAACGGGTCCGGCAAGTCGACTCTGTTCAGCCTGGTGTCGGGCACGGTGGCGCCGGATCGTGGCCAGATCCGCTTCGACGGTCACGAAATTGGCGGCCGAAAGGCTCACGCGATCGCGCGGCTGGGGCTTGCGCGCACCTTCCAGATTCCGGCCATGTTCGACAATATGAGCGTCACCGAAAACCTGCTAGCGGCAGCGGCCGAGGGCCATTGGCAGGGCGCCCGTGATCGGGCAGCCGAAACGCTGGCGCTGCTCACGCTGGACCATGTCGCCGACAATCGCGCTTCGGACCTTTCGGGCGGCCAGCAGAAGCTGCTGGAGTTCGGGCGCGTCATCATGCGACAGGCCACGCTCATTTTGCTCGACGAGGTGACGGCGGGGGTGCATCCCAACATCCGCAAGATCATCCTAGAGGCCATCGCGCGGCTGCGCGAACACGGCATCACCTTCCTGGTCATCGAGCACGACATGGAGATGGTACGCAACGTGTGCGATCGCATCATCGTCATGGATGCAGGGCGCGTCGTGGCCAGCGGCTCTTTTAACGACATCGTTCGCAATTCGGAAGTTATGCAGACCTATCTGGGGCGGCCGCAATGAGCACCACCCTCACCGCCGAAAACATCGTCACCGGCTACGGCAAGCAGGAGATCGTCCATGGCGTTTCACTAAGCGCGGAGGCTGGTAAGATCACCTGCATCTTCGGACCGAACGGCTGTGGCAAGTCGACCCTGCTCAAGGCGATTGCCGGCGCCCTGCCGGTGTGGAGCGGCACGGCCAGCCTGGGCGATGCAACGCTCTCCAACCTTGCCGTCCATGAGGTGGTGCGCCAGGGGCTGGTGCTGATGCCGCAGGGCGGCGGTGTGTTTCCGCGCCTCACAGTGATAGAGAATTTGCGCATGGGGGGCTACGCCATCGCGGACAGCCGGCTAGTCGAACAGCGCATCGAGGCGGTGATCGAGCAATATCCTTCTTTGGCGCGGCGACGGCGAACCGCGGCCGGTTCGCTTTCTGGCGGCGAGCAGGCAATGCTTGGGCTGGGGCGAGCGCTGGTCTCGGAACCGCGCTTCATTCTGCTCGACGAGCCTTCCGCCGGATTATCGCCGGCCATGGTCATCGAGACGCTCGAGCGCGTTGGCAGCCTCACCGCGCACGGCATCGGCATCGTGATGGTGGAGCAGAATATCCGTGAGGCGATGCCGATGGCAGACAAGCTTTACATCCTGGCGGCCGGCGAAAGGCGCTTCGAGGGAAAGCCTCAGGATGTGCGCGACGATCGGCAGATCATGGATATTTATATGGGTGGAGCGTGAGAGGGCATTTGCAGTTCGGTCGGTCCTGGACGTGAGATTGCCGAGAGTCGAAGAGAGAAGCCTGTCTGCTCATGGCATCTCGCCTTCAGCGACGATGTCCACCTCATCATCACGCTCCCCGCTCGTCTGGCCAACCGGAATATCGCCGGCGAGCAGCTTGTCTTTGGCAGCAGGCCAGCGTCCTCGAGTGCCTCGAAATCCGGCAGGTCGCGCAACGTGTCAAAGCCGAAGTGGGTCAGGAACTTATTGTGACACCAATTAGTCAGGAGACGCCGAGCTGGCGTGTCTTTGAACATTTGCGACGCATCTTGTCCTGGCAATGCACGAGTTTGTTGCCTGCTCGCACAAAGTGCTCGAAACCGGTAAGGTCCTGGGTTAGAAGAGCTGGCAGGATGCCCCTTATGAAAAACCCGACGATGGACGATACCGACGATGGGCGCCCGAATGGCGGACGCAGCGCTCTGTTCACGCCGCCCGGCGATGCGTCCGGCGCGGAGCGGGTTTCGCGCCGGCGCAAGGCGCTGCTGTCGTCCTCGATGGTCGGCTCGACCAATCGCGGCCGTGTGCTGCAGGCCCTGTTCGATCTTGGGCCGACGAGCAGGGCTGAACTGGCCCGCCTGGCCGGGGTCAACCGCACCACCATTTCCGGAATCGTGCAGCCGCTGATCGACGATCAGGTGCTGGTCGAGAGCGACCCGGTTCCTCCCAGTCCGGGCGGCGGCAAGCCGGCCCGGCCGCTGTGGTTCTCGCCCAATGCCCGTCCGATCTGCGGTGTGCTGCTGATGCCGGATGCCGTGCATGCCTGCGTGGCGACGCTCGACGGCAAGATCGAATCGGAACGCAAGATGGCCCTGCCGGACGGCAGGGGGCCGGTCCGGCCAATCATCGAGTCGATCGCTGAATGCGTCGGCGACACTCTCTCCAGGGCGCGGCGCATGCCTCTCGGGATCGGTGTTGGCGTCGGCGGCATGGTTGACACCGATCGCGGGTCGATCGTCGCTGTCAATCTCGCGCCGGCGCTCGACCGCTACCCGCTCGCCGACGATCTCGGGCGACGCTTCGGCCTGCCGGTCAAGCTCGACCATCATCCGCGCGCCTTGCTGGTCGGCGACCGCTGGTTCGGCGCCGGGCGCGGCGTCAGGCAATTCGCGGTCGTCTACACGGGCGAGGTGCTGGGCGGCGCACTCTATTTCGACGGGCACCTCTATCGTGGCACGGCAGGCGCAGGCGGCGAACTCGGACACACTTTCGTGCAGCTCGACGGCGAGCCCTGCCGCTGTGGCAGGCGCGGCTGCTGGGACACCATTGCCACCTTGAGCTGGCTCCGGCGGGAGGCCGCCCGCACGGCTCTGCCAGAGCCAGACCTGATCGACTCGGCCCGCCTCGTCGACATGGCGGCGCGGCGGCTGCCGGGAGCGGCTGAGCTGCTCGACCGCTATGCCCGCAACGTCGCCGTCGGCATCGCCAATCTGCAGCAGACGGTGGCGCCCAACATTTTCATCATGCATGGCGATGTCGTGCTCGGCGGCGATTGCCTGCTCGGCGCAATCGCGGAGCATGTCCGCGCCATGGTTCCGTCACGACCCGGCGGCGCGATCGAATTCATTGCCGGCGATGCAGGTGACCGGGCCGCCCTCCTAGGCGCAGCCGGTCTGGTGATTTCCGAGCTGCTGCAGCTTCCGATCTAGGTATTCCGACACCCAACTATCCAGCGAGCCCCGGATAGCTTTGGAACCAGGGCTGCATACGTTCGAACTGAGCCGCCATCGCCAGAACGGTTTCGTCGGCGTGCCGCCGCCCGATGATCTGCAGGCCGACTGGCAGGCCCTGCGCCGTCAGGCCGGCCGGAACCGAAATCGCCGGATGGCCGGTATAGTTGATCGGATAGGTCATGCACCAGCCGATCAGCGGATCGACCGCCTCGCCATTGATCGATGTCGGCCCGATCGTGTTGCCGTCGGGGGCATTCTTGACGGGCGGAACGGCCAGCGTCGGCGAGACGATCAGGTCATGGGTTTCGAATACACCCTCGAGGCCGTCAAGGACGCCGGTGCGCAAAAGATCGTCGAGCGCATGGTCGACGGCGGACACCTTATAGCCACCCTCCAGCATGGCGAGGAACTGCGGGGTGAGCACCTTGGCGTGCTTGCCCATTAGGTCGATGCCCTCCTGTTTCCAGTACACGGCGATGGCAGCATAGTGGATCGAGATCGTGCGCACCCAAAGCGCAGCCAGTTCCTTGTGATCGGCCCTGAAATCGAGCTCGACCTCATCAACCTCAATGCCATGTGCTCGCATGACATCGACTGCCCGGGCAACGACGGTGGCGACCCCGGCTTCGACCGGAAAATTGCCCAGTCGCGGGCTGTAGGCCACGCGCAGTTTCGGCGTCCGCCCGGCAACGGCGCCGACATAGTCAACGCCGTGATCCGGCAGGCAGAACGGGTCGCGGTTGTGAGGCCCGGCCATGATCTTGGTCATCAGCGCGGCGTCCGCAACGGTGCGGGTCAGCGGTCCGATATGGACCAGAGGATGTCCCCACAAGAAGGCGTCGGGGCGAGTCACCGAAGGAATGCGGCCGAAAGAGGGCTTGAAGCCGACGGTGCCGCTGAACGAGGCGGGGATGCGGACCGAACCGCCGCCGTCCGTGCCTTGCGCCAGGGCCGCCATGCCGTCGCCGACCGCTGCCGCACTGCCGCCGGACGAGCCGCCGGAATTGTAGCCGATCGCGAAGGGCGTGCTGGTCGGCCCGAAGCGCAGATTGTCGGTGATACCTTTATGGCCGAACTCCGGCGTGTTGGTCTTGCCGAGCACGATGGCGCCTGCGTCGAGCAGGCGCTCGACCGCCACAGCACTTGTTTTGGGCACCCGGTCGTGCACCGCCCACGACCCCATCGAGGTCGGCACGCCGGCCATATCGTCGAGGTCCTTGATGCCGACGGGGACGCCATGCAGCGGTCCAAGCGAACCGCCTGCCATCACGGCCTTTTCGGCGGCCCGCGCAGCTTCCATCGCCTGGTCGCCGAGAACCAGCGTATAGGCGTTGACCACCGGGTTGCGCGCCTCGATGCGGCGCAGATAGGCCTCGGTTACTTCAACCGGCGACAGGTCGCGGCGCCGGATGCGCTGGGCCAGTTCCGTGGCCGGCAGGAAACAGATCTGGTCGTCTGCAGAAGTCATAAGCCGTTCCAGCTTGTTGGGTGCTATTTGATGAACACTGGATTTGCCGCGCCGCCGGTGCCCTTGCTCACTTTGACCGGACTGGCGCAGTAGAAGCCTTCGTAGCGGCGGTCCGAGGCACAGTCGGCGGCCAGCAGGTCGAGCGATGCCATTTCGGTGAACGCCACGCCCAGATTGCGCATCAGCGCGGCGTGCAGCACCAGCATCAACCCGGTCTCGGGCTCGTAGGTTGTCTCGTTGGCCAGTGTGTCGGTAACCAGACAGGGGATCTGCATCTGGTCGAACCAGCGCACGAGGTCGAGGCTGAAGGTCAGTCCGGGTTCCCAATATCCATCGCCGACGCGCTGGCTTCCCGCCGCCAGTGCGCCGACCCAGCCGGTGCGAACGAGAAGGATGCTGCGCGGCAGGATATCGACCGCTTGGGCCCGGGCGCATTCCATGAGGTCGCGATGCGTGAATGTTTCAGCGCGCTCAAGGGCCGGTTTGCCGCGGAACCGGGCGATGTCGAGCAGCACGCCGCGTCCGACGATCCCGCGCTCCGCGATCGGCATGATGCTGGCCTTGGTCATGCCGCCATTGGTACTGCTTGCCGCGAAGCCGTTCCAAAGCGTGTCGTCGAACCACATGTGGCCGAGCGCGTCGCAATGCGTGCCGGCCTGTGCGAAGCTGGTGATATAGTCGTCTGCGAATTCGAGGCCGCCGGCAAGCGGTTGCCAGTGACCGTTCTCGAAGCCGGCCTTGTCGGCGACCATGAAATGCTTCGCCGGCCAGCGGCCGGGAAAGACGGCATCGCCCTCAGAAGTCCCGACCGGCACGCCGAGGGTGAAGGTGCGGCCGTCCCGCACCGACGCCAGGCCCCGCTTGACCTCGTCGGCGGTCAGATAGTTGAGCGCTCCGATCTCGTCGTCGGCACCCCAATGCCCCCAGCGGCTCGGCGCATTGCCCAGCAGCCGGCGCAGCGTCATCGTTTCAGCCGCGCTCATGCTTCCGCCTGCGCGGTCGCCGGCTGCCTGGCGCCGGTGATATAAGCGACGACATCCTCCATGTTGGTGCCGGAACTTGCGAGATCGGCGACCTTGCGGCCCCTGCGCATCACCACCACGCGGTTGCACACCTGCCAGAGATGATCGAGATTGTGGGTGACCATGACGATCGTCAGCCCCTGGGCGCCGAGTCGTTTGATGAGGTCGAGCACCTCACGGGATTCGCGCACGCCGAGCGCCGCGGTGGGCTCGTCGAGCAGCAGCAGCTTGTGGCCCCAAAAGGCACCGCGCGCGATCGCCACCAATTGGCGCTGGCCGCCGGACATGCGATCCACCGGTTTGCTGCGCACCCCGGGGATCTCGATGTGCAGTTCCTCGAGGCCGCGCATCGCGATGTCGCCCATCGATTTGCGGCGGATCCAGCGCAGCAGCGCCGGGCCGCGGCCAAGCGCAATCTCGCGGCCGAGAAAGAAGTTTTCGGCGGCAGTGAACGTGCCGATCAGCGACAGGTCCTGATAGACCGTCTCGATGCCGAGGCGTTGCGCTTCGGACGGCGGCGACAACTTTTGCGGCCGCCCTTCGAGGATCACGTCGCCGGAAGTTGGGTCATGCGCGCCGGCCAGGATTTTGATCAGCGTCGACTTGCCGGCACCATTGTCGCCAACGAGGCCGAGTATGTCGCCCCTGGCGATGTCCAGCGAAACGTCATCGAGTGCCTGGATGCCGCCGAAGCTGCGGCAGATCCGGCGCAGGCTGAGCAGCATCTTCTGCGCCATGGCCTATCCCCTCGCATAGCGGCGGCCAATACCGCCGAGCGCTACGGCGACGACGAGAAGGCAGCCGGTGAACAGGAACTGCGTGAAGATCGGCGCGCCGATCATGGCCAGCCCATTGTTGCCGACGGCGACCGTCAGCACGCCGATCAAGGTGCCGAGGATATGGAACTGACCCTCTCGCAGCGCCGCCGAACCGAGGAAGGCGGCCGAAAACGACGTCAGCATGAAGCTGTCACCCGCCGTCACCTGGCCGGAGCCGAGATTGGAGGCCATCAGCACGCCACCGATAGCAGCACAGGTGCTGGCGATGGCGAAGGCAACGATGCGGCTGCGATCGACGGCGACGCCGGCGCGGCGCGCTGATTCCGGGCTGACGCCGATGGCCTTGATGTGTTGGCCCTGCACTGTTCGGTTGAGGATCACCCACAGCAGCGCAAGCACGACGGCCATGATGATGACGAGGTGCGGCACTCCGGCAATCCGGCCGATCGCGATACTGGTGAATTCGCGCGACTGGGTGAGCTGCAGCGGAATTCCGCCCGAATAGGCGTAGTTCAGCCCGACGACGATGGTGCCCGTGCCAAGCGTGGCAATGAAGGCGTTCACCCCGATCTTCGAAACGACAATGCCGTTGACAATGCCGATGACCGTTCCGAGGCCGACGACAAGGAAGATGGCGGGTAAGATCGGCAAGCCACTGCTGCTCAACAGCCCGACCACGAGAAGCCCGCAGAAACTCGCGACATAGCCGATACTGAGGTCGAAATCACCGGCGACGAGGGGCACGGTGAGGCCGGCCGCGACAATGGTGCCGATCGCCATGTCGTTTACGATGTTGCGAAAATTGCCGATGGTTGCGAAGGTCCCCGGCTCCAGCAGCGAGAAGATCCCCAGCATCGACGCCAGCACGATGATGGTGCCGTAGGTTCCAAGCAGGCGCATGAGCAACGTGCGCCGCTGTCGGGCATTGGGCGAGGCATAGCCGGTCTGCGTTGACGGCAGGACGCGGGGCGCCTCTGCCGGAGCGTGGGTTTCGGGCAGGGAATGATCAGCGGACATGGCGGCTCTCATGACAGCACTCCGGCCCGGCCAGGCAAGTCCGGCCCAGACCCACAATCAGGAGAGCTTACTGCGGATTGTCCTTGATGAACTTGTCGACGTTCTCTTTGGTGACGAGCGTATAGCCTGGCACGAAGGATTTGGGCTTCCACTGGTCGCCGGCTGCCAGGATGTCGGGAATCTGATCGACTAGCATTTTGCCTGCCGAAGTCAGATCGACACCGAGCGTGGCGGTCATCGTCCCGTCCTTGACAGCCTGGACAGCGGGCGCCGTGGCGTTGAACGAATAGACCTTCACGTCGCTGCGGCCGTTCTGCTTCAGCGCCGCGATCGCGCCCATAGCGTTGTCGTCATAGCAGTTGAAGATGGCGAACGGCCCCTTGGCGTTGGCATTGGCTGCAAGCCAGGCGCTGGTCGCGGCCTGCGACGATTCGGCAGCACCCGGGATGCTGATCTCGTGCGAGGTCGCCTTGAGCCCCGGATTTGCCTTGACCGCCGTATCGAAGGCGTCGGCTCGTTCGCGGCACGGAATGCCGGGATGGTAGGTGAGGTCGAGTACAGTTCCGGACTTGCCGATGTCCTTCAGCATCAAGTCGATCAGCGGTTGCGCAGCACCGGTACTTGCAGATAGCGCGATCCCGTCTGCCATGCCGCCGCCGGCCGAAAGCACGGGGATCTTTGCGTCCGCCGCCGCCTGGAGCCCGGCCGCCAGGCCCGTCGAATCGAAGACCGTGACGATGATGGCGTCCACCTTCTTGGTTGCCAGCTGCTTGATGCTGGTGATCGCTTGCGAAGGATCGCCATTGGCATTGAGCGTTTCCACCGACCAGCCCTTAGACTTGGCTTCCTGGCTCATCGTGTCGACCATCTGGTTTGTGTCGACGTCGGATGTCGAGAAGGTGACGATGCCGATCGTCAGCTTGTCATTCGTGGCGAGGGCGGTCGACGTGAAGGATGCTGCGACGAGCGCTGCGGTCGAGAGTTTCTGAAAGCGGTTCACTGTGCGTATCCCCTGTTGACCGAGTGTTCCGGCTCACCTGCAGACCGCGCAGCAGCCCAGCTTGGGCGCCATCTACAGGTCGTCACAGTCAGTCTGTTTGTTCGTGCGAGCCACGTACTAACTATAGGCACAAGCTCTTATGCCGCGCAACGGCTAATTTCAACCGGCTTTGGTCACTCGAGGTTCAATCGCTGTGGGGCTCTTGGGGCAAGCGCGCAGCTAGGCCGCCTTCTTGATCTCCGCGACCTGAACGCCCAGTCGGAACGCCTGACCGTCTGCGAACGAACGCGCGTAGCTCTCAGATGTAAAAGGGACCGTGGTGGTGGTGCCGTTGACCGTCACGCGAACCGACCACTCTTTGTCCCTAATGATTTCAACGGCATGTTGCTCATGCGCAGCCATGCATTCCTCCCAGAATCTTCCGTTGAGGATGGGAGGATAGCGTCGTAAAACTGGTTTGCATGCAAATAATCCGACACCGCGACGTCGAAATGTCGAAACACGCACAGCTAGGCTTAAGTCGATGGCCTCGCCTTGAGCTGTTCGAGGTGTTCCTTGGCGAGGTTGAAAGTGCGGTGGCAGTCTCTTCAGCCTCCGCCCGAGGCGATCGTGCGTCTCCGGCCGATCGCATGTCCCGCACCATCTGCAGCGCCGAAACCGCCCGCTCTTCAAGGGCCGCATCGCAATGCGCACAGCCATCGCCAGCCCATCGAGCTACGCCTGCCCACCCACCAAGCCCATCGGTGCGGTCACAACGGACCAAGCCGAACCGTCAAATCCCCATAGCCGCAAAACCGAAATCTCCACCCCGCGGGTTCCTTCCCTGGAGGCTTCCGGACGCCGGCCTCGAGCCACGCCATCTCAGTAGACGGCCGGCATCCGAAACCCATCACATTTGCTGACCTTCATGGCATCTACAAACCTGCCGTTCGCGCTATGACTTGATGCGACCTCCCATGGCCCGAAACGACCGCTGCCCAGGGTCCCGCAGTCATTCCTCCCATCGCCCCCGGCGGAACCCGTTCGATCCAGACCGGTTGCTATGCCAGCATGCAGAACCGCGGCCTGACACCATCATGTGGATATGGGATTTGGCGCAGTCCTCGCAGCCTCGACATGTCCGCGCGGTATTAGAGCTGGAACTCAGCCGAAAATTCAGCTCCATCAGGATGCAGCGTAAGCCGGGAGCTGCCCTTCAGGGTGTGGCGGAACGCTGCCTCCAGGACGCGGGAGCCGTAGCCGGTGCGGCCGGCGCTGGTTATGATCGGGCAACGTTCCCGCCAGCGAAACATTACACGCGTCGCGCCCCCTTCGCCCGCCTGCACCGTCCATTGAATGTCAACTCGCCCCTCAGGCGAAGCAAACGCGCCATGCTTGACTGCGTTGGTGGTGAGTTCGTGAACGGCCATTGCGAATGCCTGGACCGCATCTTGCGGTAGCGCGATTGCGGGGCCGTCGAGATTGAAATTCCCACCTTCCCGTCCGCCATGCGCCTGCAGCTCCAGCCGCAGAATCTCGGACATATCAACACTTCCCCTCGGCGCGCGCACCAACAGATCCTGCGTGCGTGCCATGGCACCGAGCCTGCTCTCGAAGGCTCGGCCGAATTCCTCAAGCGAACCGCTGTCGCGCAGTGTTCGTCTTACCAGCGCATCGACGGTGGTGAGGACGTTCTTTATCCGGTGATGGAGCTCGCCAACCTGCGTTTCCCGCTCCTTCTCCATGCGGCGCTGCTCGGTGACGTCGCGGATCGCCAGCAGTATGAGGTCGAGGTGGTCGAGGCGTCGCCCGTTGAGGAGCATGACGCGGCGGCCGACGTGCTCAAAATCATGCTCCACTTCCACATCATCGAAGGCGTTGTTGTTGGGCAGGACGTTCTCAAGCAGCTCTCTCAGACGCGGGATGTCCCATTGCCGATTGCCGAGCTCGTAGATCAGCCGCCCCTTAGTGTCGTCAGGAGACACCTGGAAGGCGTCATAGAAGGGCCGGTTGGCGCGAACCACCTTCAGGTCCCAATCGAGCACCAGGAGCGCCTCCCGGGTACTGTCGATCAGCTTTTCCCCGAACTCGACGTAGCCTTCGAGTTCGAACCGGGCCTGTTCGGTCTCGGTGCGATCTGAGATGACCAAAAGGATCAGTTCAGGGCGGTCGCCCTCGGGCGGCAGCCGCCTCGCGTTCAGGATCATGATCCTTTTGCCGATCTCCGGGAACTTATGCTCTAGCCGGTAGTGCTCCACTACCGACTGCTGCGGCAGGATCTCTTCCAGGAGCCGACGGAGCTCGGGGATATTCCACTGGCCATTGCCGAGTTCGTAGAGCAGGCGCCCGCGGGTCTCTTCGGTGTCGACCTTGAACAGCGTATAGAACGCCGAATTGGCTTCCTCGACCGTAAGGTCGTCTCTTAGGACCAGCAGCGGCTGATCCATTGTCTGCAGGATCGCTTCGGCAAGGCCAGTTGAACCGAGATTGTACAACCGGGGTGGCCTGCTTTCCCCCGAGGATTTTTGGTTGCCCATTCGTTACAATGAACAGCAGATTGAGCTAGAGTCCAGTTGGTAGCTCCTTGTGAGCCCCATTTGATCGGAAACAGAAGGAATGGCCTCTTTCTAACGTCAACCGGTCTGCGGCGCGCGCAGCCAGAAAGTCGGCTCGCCGGCCAACCGCGACGAAGAACGCTCCGCGGCTGTACGGCAGAACGAATCCTTCGGCCGGCTCGGTCGCGCCATGCGCGGACGTCTGCAGTGGACTCACTGAAGATCGCGATCCGGCCTCTTCTCGGATGTTTGCCCAGCAAGATCAGGCGAATTGATGATCCATTTCCTGACAGCGATCCCACGAGAATGTCGTGATCAAAAGCTACCAGGAACGGGATCAACATTGGTTGGATCGGGTGGGCCGCGATGTTGGACGTGCACTGCGGATTTCGGGCGGAATACACGTTTCGCTGCGCCCATGTGATTCCTTGATCCGTTTCCAACGAGGTTCCCCTGCCGCTGGTTTCCGACCGATCAGGCTGGCCGCGGTTTGTAAAAGCGGCACCAGCCATCAGGGCTGATTTCGCCCGCAACGATCTCGCATGCATTCGGCTCCAGGAAATGGGCGCACCCTGCGCAGCGGCGACCTTTGTCTGGAACATCCTGATAGAGTGCCTGCGTTATTCCGGCGCCACGCGCCGCAGGCTGGCCCGTCATGCAGGAAGCAAGCCCGCCTCCACCGGCATGGCGACGCCGGTCATCGATACCTTCAGAAACTTCCGACGAGACAGCGTCTGGCTTGGCACACTGTGTGCCGACCAGCGATTTGCCTCACTACGATCACCGTTCATAACCTTTCCTCCCAATCGACATCCGAGGAACGCCGACGCCGTCAAGTGCTGGGTCAAATCGACTTGAGGTACTCGATCAGATCACTCTTTTCCTGATCGGTCAGATCAAGGCCCAGATGGTCGTCATAATGCTTGATGACGTCATTGAGGGTGGCGAACCGCCCGTCGTGGTAGAAACCGCCCTTGTGGATTTTTTCCGTGTTCCAAAGTGCACGCAACGATGCCGTCCTGTAACGCTCGTCCGGGGATCGCATCGCCTGGAAATCGTCGATCCCGATCTCATCGGCCGTATGCAGGTTCCATCCCGGCTCGGTGAATAGTGGCGGCACGTGGCAAGTGCCGCATTTGGCCTTGTCGTTGAAAAGTGCCTCGCCTTTCTCCGCCGCCGCACCGTCGAAGGCGCCCTCGGGCGGCTTCGGGGTCGGCAGCGAAAGCTGATAGAAGTGAAGCGCCGGCAGCTTCGCCGTGATCCGGTCTTCCTCGTCCTGCTTGTGGCCCTGTTTCGTTCTCGCTGCCACCGGATACTTCTCTGTATCGTCCAGGCGCGGATCGTAGAAAACGCCTTTGCCGTGCATTTCGAGATTGCCGACATAGGCGTTCCAGTAGCTCACCGTGCCCCAGGCTCCGGTCCATGTATGGTTGTTCACGCCGGCCAATCCGAAGGCGGGTGGATTGAGCGTGGCGGCCGTCTTGCCGTCCGGCCGGAATGCCTTGCCGTCGAGGTTCAGTTCAGCATCGAATTTGCCAGGGCCCCATGCTTCCACCGCCTTCTTCACCTCCGCTTCGGATATCTGCAGCATTTCGGTGAACGCCGTGAGGTCAGGCGCCAATGCAACGACAGCGCCTATATTGAGGTCGCGGTTCGGCCAGCCGTCCAGCCTATGCCCGATGCCTGGCGCATATGCGTCGTCAACAGTCGAATGGCACACGGCACATTGTATGCCGACCGAAGTCAGCGTCTTTCCGTCCTCGGCGAAGAACCCGGTGACCCCGACAACGGCATTGGCTTTGAGCAGGAGAAGCGTGCTTGCAGGATCGGTAAGGTCGACCTCACCTTTGTCGAGAGCTGCAGCCACGTCCTTCGGAATTGCATTGACATCGACCTTGAGGCCAAGTTCGAGAGCCATTTCCGGGCTGAGGCCAGGTCCGACCCCGCCCAGTTTCTCCCCGGCGATCGCCTCATGGAGCTTGAGCTTGCCGCCCCAAAACTCCTCGCTACCAAAGGTATCGAAACGGAAAGTCTCGCGACCTTCCTTGAGATATCGCTTGGCCTGTTCGGCCGTGGCGGCGTCAAAATCCTTTCCACTGGCCGATCCTTTTGCGCCCGTCTGGGCAGCGGCCGGAATCAAAGCCGCGGAGACCAGAATGACCAGGGAGACACCAATACGATTGAACCGTGCTGACACTGCCTTGTCCTCCCGAACATTGTTTTCCAGTTGGTCTACCCGTTCGGCGTCCCGATTGCGTGGCTACCGAATCTGGCTGACAATATTGGATGACCGAACCGTCAAAACGTTCCCGCGTCCGGCGCGAAGACCGATCGATCGATAGAGCATGGACCTTCTGCCGGCATGGGAGAGAGAAGGCGCAGAAAGACCTTCCGTCACGCAGTCAGGCTGGAAAACGAAGGCGATCTATAACGGTGTCGATTAGTCGCTCGCAGCGTCGGCCCTTGAAGGGGAAGGCATTGAGCAGCACGGGGCCAATCTGCTCGTCTAGCTCTTGGCGAAGGAGACGGCGAGCGCGATGGAGCCGCGTCCGCACTGTCTCGGGACGCACGCCGAGCAGTTCCGCTGTCTCGTCATTAGAGAGTCCTTCGATTGCTCGGGCAATAAGAACAACGCGGTAGGCGGGGGGCAGCCTATCGGTTGCCTGTTCGACCAAGCTCAGGATTTGTCGTTGCGCCACCGTTCGCTCTGCGTCCCCGGAATGCTTGTCGAGAGCAAACTGTATGACTTCGGCATTGGCCCGTGCCGCGGATTTTGCAAAAGCTGCCGCGCGACGACTCCTTCGCAAGCGTCCTAATGCCTCGTTGACGACGATCCTGCAGAGCCATGTCGACAATGCCGATTCTCCTCGAAACTCGGCAAAGTGGGCGAAGGCGTTGACATAGGCTTCCTGAACGATGTCCTCGGCTTCGCTGTCGTCGTCGGCCAATCCACGCGCGATACGGTAGAGGCGCTGGTTGTGCATCTGCATGATGGTTCGTAATGCGTCCGCGTCGCGCGCCAACGCGCGGCGGACCAGTTCCACATCCTTGGAATTGCGCCCGTCATCGCCCCTGTCGATGCGTGGGTCGGACATGACAACTTATCTAATCACCAATTCGGTGCCGTCACAGCAAAAAAGGTCCTAGTCGACTCTTTCATCAGTGGAAGGCAACAGGCAATCAAACACAGCGGCGAGAAGCCAAGCCGACGGCGCCTATCATGCCGACAATGCTATGACGCTTCATTACCCGCCCTCCAAGCACAGCGTCCATCAAATGCCGGGTTTCCGGCTAAGAGCAGTCATACGCGCTTCTAGGAAATGAAGGTCGCCTTCGGGTCACGAGCGCTGGTTGGGCCCAATGTCCGGTTTCTGGAAGGAAAATGGGTCCCGGAAGGTCAGGATTGGGTCCATGAGTGTGAGTTCAACGAGGGCGAGCGAACTTCCGCTTAGGGTAAAGCCACCAGGACAGCTTCAGGCGGAGCCATCACCTTCAGCACCGCTTCGTGTCGTACTGCTGGCTGGAGACGCCCCTCGTTGACGGGCACGGCCGGCCTTCGCCTTACGGCCGCGCCAGCCGCGATCCGAACGGACGAAGGCTTCCAGCATGTGCGGAATCAGGGCTGCGGCGTCCACGGGTTCGTAGAGCCGGCTGTGTTCGGCTGCATACTGGTCGAGTTCCTCCTTGAGCGGTTCCGACAGGGAGATGGTCATGCGGACGACGCCAACCTTCGGCAGCCGACCGAGCCTCAGATCCGGCATGGTTCACCTCCTGCTTGTGAGACAAAGACATGTTGACTGTTCAGATAATCGACATAGGCAACGAGGTCGCGATGAACGGCGGCAGGCAGTTCGACGGTGATCTTGACCAGACGGTCATCGGGAATGGCAGAAAGTTTCAGCTTGGTCATGATGGATCCTTTGGCGTGCCGTAAGGCACAAGAAGAAGGTCGCGATTGACAATCACGCGAACCGGGAAACCGGGCCGCACGGTGAGCGTAGGCTGGACATTGAGCTGATTGCGCACGAGCTGCTGGCCAATATCGGAGGCCGAATCCTGCGCGCTTTCGCGGATGGCCTTGGCGATTTCGCTTTCGTCGTCGCTGGACCCAAGCGATGTCCCAATGCCCAGCAACGTCGAGAGTGCTGCGGCCCGGAACATCTGGCCCCAATGACGGTCGACCTCGTCCTCCAGCCCGGAAAATCCTTCAGCGTCTGCGCCCTGCTGGCGCTCCAGCACGATCGAGGTGCCGTCAGGCATGATCAGCCGGTTCCAGACCAGCAGCACGCGCGACTGGCCGAAGGCGACGTGGCTGTCGTACTGGCCGATCAGCCGTGCACCCTGCGGGATCAGAAGGTATGAGCCCGTTGGGCTGTCGTAGACATTTTCCGTGACCTGAGCGGTGATCTCGCCGGGCAGGTCGGAGCGGATGCCGGTGATAAGGGCAGCTGGAATGACGCTGCCGGCTTGCACCACATGGGGCGAGGCCTTCTCGGCGAGCCGATTGGGGCTGACTGTGCGACGGTCTGGCTCGGCATTGACGAAGGCCAGCTTGCGATCCTGCACGTTTTGCGCGGCGCCAGGATCGATCGGTGGCGACCCCGGCGGCGGAGTCAGACCAGATTGGGTGACCGGTTCTATGACTCTGGTGCCAGCATCCTGTCGTGCGGGACCAGGTCTCGAGTTCGTATCGGTGAAGAGCTTCGCCACGCGTGCGGCCTCGATCTCGGCCAGTCGGCGCTGCTCCTCCGGATCTGCGCGCGGTCCACTGACGTTGGACGCCCCAATCGGCTGGCCGCGCTCCTGCGCACGCAAGATCGGCCGGCCCAAATCGCCAGGCAGCGCGGGGCCGAGTTGCGGAACACCGGCATAGTCCTTCGGCAGCTTCTGTAGCCCGTCGGCCGTTGAGCGGTTTTCGGTGGTGAAGAGCTCGGGCGGCTGTTCGGTTCCGCGCTCTCTGGTGTCGAGCGCCCAAATCAACGTGCCGAGGATCGCAGCGCTGGCAACTCCACCAACGCCTATCAGCACCTTGCGCGACAGTCGCGTGACCCTGGCCGGTTCGGGCCGAAGGCGCAGTTCCGCTCGAATGTCCTGGTTGGGTGCATTTGCAGGGTCGCTCATCGGAACAGCCTCGTGCTGGGCGAGGTTCGTTTGCCGTCCGTGCGCACGATGCGGACGCGCTTTTCGCTTGTTTTGTCACCGAGCCTCAATTCAGCGGCGGCAAACAGCCGATCAACGACGTAGTAGTTCTGGCGAGCACGGTAGTTGACCAGCTCCGAGCCGCCCGATGGGCCGATGACAAAGAGCGGCGGCATTTCACCTTGCCCTATGCCCGACGGGAACTCGATGTAGACTTTTGCACCGTCATCGAAGGCGCGAAGCGGCCGCCAGGGTGCGGCATCGCCCTCGATGCGGTAGCGGAAATTCAGTTTCTGGAGGTCGACGCCGGTCGCGACCGGCTTTGCGGCGGAAGCCTGCGCATTCTGGCGCCGCAGCGCAATCAGTTGGTCCTGCGGATACTGCCAGGAGACGGAGGCCATGTAGGTCTTTTCGGTCGAGCGGAGCTCGAGATGATAGGTGCGGCGGTCGCTATTTATGACCAGGTTGGTCTGGAGGTCTGGCCGTGTCGGCTTCACAAGAATATGGACCTGCTGGCGCTCCCCTGCCCCACTTTGCGTATCGCCGATGATCCAGCGCACTGTGTCACCGGCGGCGACTGGCCCGGAGCCGACAAGCTGCTCGCCGGGCTGCAAGGCGATGTCGGTGACCTGGCCGGGTGCGGCGTAGACCTGGTAGAGCGCGCCCTCACTCCAGGGATAGAGCTGGATGGCATTGACGAAACCGTCGCGAACCGGCTGCATGCGCGCGGCCTCGTTCGCCTGGCTGATCCGCTGCTTCGGATCGGCTGGCTCCGGCTTCACCTTCGTAGCGTCGACTGGTTTCAACTGACCAGGCAGCGGAAGCGGTTTCGGCACTTCCACCACTTTGACCGGACCAGGCGGGTCGACCCTGCGCACGGCAGGCACCGCATCGTCGTAGGCGATTTCCGGCGGAATGTATTTCTTCGATGCACAGCCGGCGAGCGCCGTTGCCGACAGCAGTGCCAGGGCAAGCCTACGTGCCTTGGGCGCATTGTGCGTGGCCGGTCTCGCCGATGTTCTTGTTGGTGCTGCACGCATCATGAAAACTCCTTCGACCAGCTGATGGCGTTGACATAGACGCCAAGCGGATTGACTTTGAGCCGGTCAGCGTCGCGGGGTTGCTGAATCACGATTGTGAGGATTGCGGTCCAGCGCTCGGTGCCGGCCAGGTTGCCGTTCTCGTAGCGGCGCTCGATCCAGGCGACGCGGAAAGAATCCGGCGAAGCACGGATGACGCTGGAAACCTCGATGGCGATCTGGAGTTTGCCCAATTTGGCAAACGGGTCGTTCAAGCGAGCGTAATCATTGAGGGAAATGGCGCCGCGGTCTGTGGTGTAATCGTAGGCGCGCAGCCAGTTTTGGCGGACGATGACCGGGTCGGCCGGAATGCTTCTGACCTCTTCGATGAAGCGGGCCAGATGCCAGGCGATCTGCGGATCGGTCGGCCGATAGTCGGCAATGGCCGGGGCGACAAGCTGCGCCTCGCCAAACTTGTCGACCTGAACCACCCAAGGAATCACCGAACCGCGCGTCGATTGCCAGACCAATGCGGATGCAAAACCGCCGGCCAGGACGAGCGAGCCGAAGGCCATCAGCCGCCAGTTTTTCGCCTGGACGCGAGCCGAGCCGATGCGCTCGTCCCAAATCTGGGCTGCACGCTGATATGGCGTCTCAGGGTGAGGCGTTTTTCCGTAACGAACAAAAGGGCGTCTAAAGGGGGTCATCGGCGGTCGTCCTGATCGAGGGAAACATTCATTGAGCCGCCGCCATCATCGCTCGAATGAACTGAATGCGCGGCGATGCTGGCGCCATGGCTCATGGCCTGGCCGCGCTTCATGCGTTTTGCCCATGCGGGCGGGGCGTCGGCACTGGTTTGGGTGGTCGACCAGTCACCGGAGGAAGCCGTTCGCGACGATCGCTCTCCACTCGTCGTAGCCCAAGCTGCCAAGCGGGCGGCCTCGTAGCTATCGGACAGGGCTGACGCGGCGCGCGACATTGCCTGCTTGACGGGTTGAACGGCAGCGCTGGCACCAGCCTTTGCGACACCCGCCATGCCGGCGGCGATTGAGCCTGCACCACCTCTTCCAGACGTGGCTGCGGCGAGTTCCCAGGCGGCCGAAGTGCTGCCGGCCAGATGCGCGCCACTACGTGCGGCGGCTGCCGACATGCGCCCGCCTGCACTGAGCCCGCCTGCTGCGCCGCCTATTGCGGCGCGGGCGCCCATAGCGCCGGCTACGCCAAGGCCACCAACGGCGAGGCTCGTGCCAACAGCGGCACCTGCGCCCAGTTGCGGAGCACCCGAAACCAGCCCCGTCGCGATGCCTGGACCGAAGATCGACAGGCCCATCAGCGACAATGCGCCGAGAACAAGCGACAGCGCATCGGTGATCGTCGGTTGTTCGGCACCAAAGCCTTGAGTGAACTCGCCGAACAGGCCCGAGCCGATGCCGACGATGACGGCGAGCACCAGGATTTTCACGCCGGAGGCAACGATGTTGCCGAGCACTTTTTCAGCGAGGAAGGCGGTCCGGTTGAACAGCGCAAAAGGGATCAGCACGAAGCCGGCAAGCGTCGTCAGCTTGAATTCGACCAGCGTGACGAAGATCTGTACGGCGAGAACAAAGAACGCAATCAGCACGATCGCCCAAGCAATCATCAGGACCACGATCTGAACAAAATTCTCGAAGAACGAGACGTAGCCCATCAACTGGCTGGCGGCTTCGAGGATTGGATTGCCGGCATCGACGCCGACCTGCGCGACGCGGCCCGGCTGCAGCAGTGCGGCGCCCGATAGTGCCGAACCTCCCGCCTTCAGACCGAGCCCGGAAAAGCTCTCGAAGACGATCCCGGCCAGACGATTGAAGTTGCCGATGATGAAGGCAAAGAAGCCGATATAGAGCGTCTTTTTCATCAGTCGGTGCAGGACGTCCTCATCCGCACCCCAAGCCCAGAACAGGCCGGCAATCGTGATGTCGATGACGATCAAAGTGGAGGTGAGGAATGCGACCTCGCCGCTGAGCAGCCCGAAGCCAGAATCGATATAGCGGGTAAAGGTCTCCAGGAAGCGATCGATCACGCCGGTGTCGTTCATGGCGCCACCGTTTCCGGATGCAGCCGGTCTTCCGCGCGAGGCGGAGTTGGCGGTTGGAGCGGCAGCATTCGGCTCTGGTCCTTTTCGATCCACGGAGCCGCGTTTGGCGCGATGGGGCGGAGGGATGGTTGCAGGAAGCGTCGGCGGCTTTCCGCCCAGGCTCTCCTGCAGGCTTCGTCGTCAACGGCCGCCATGCCGATGGCCCGGCATCGGGCAAGCTCGACCTTAGCCGGCTCGCCGCCCGGATATGCGGAGCGCGGGGAGGACGCGTCGTGCGAGCCGTCGCCGCGCAGCGCCATGGAGGCGGCGGTCATGGCGGTGCCAAGGGCAAGAACGGCTGCTATCCGGGCGGCGATCTTGAGATCCATGCGATTCTCGCCTCAGTCGTGGAACATTTTTACCGATGACGGGCTGTAACTGCTGCCCGTCATGAAACGGCTGAACTGTTCGCGTGCCTGCTCCTGCGCGGCCGCCCGCCTCGCCTGCTCAAGGGCTTCGGCTCGCCCTTGTGCGGCCAGCATCGCAGTGAGATCGGCAACTTGCTTGGCTTGCACGGCGAGGAGCTGGTTGCCGGCCTGCGTTGCCTGAAGCACGCCGACGGCCGACTGGCTGGCACCGACCAGCGCACTCGTCTGCTCTTGTGTCCCGGCGATGTTGTCGACCGCGACGGCGCCGGTTTTCAGCGAATGCTCAAAGGCAGACACCGAGGTCTGCCATCGTTGACGCGCGCCGTTGACAAGCTGCTGGCTGGAGAGATCCGAACCGAAATTCTTGTAAGCGGAGGTAAACTGGCTCTCGATGTCCTGGACGCTGTAGGCCAGCTTCTCGGCCTCGCCGAGCAGGCTCTTCATCTCGGAAAAATTGCCCTCGATCTGGCCAAGCAGCGAGGTCGGCAGCGACGTGAGATTCTTCGCCTGGTTGATCAGCATCTGCGCTTCGTTTTGCAGCGAGGTGATCTGGTTGTGGATCTGCTCCAGCGCACGCGATGCCGAAAGCAGGTTTTCGGCATAGTTCCTCGGATCGAACACGATCAGCGCCGATGCTGGTGCCGATGACAGCGCCATGGCGACGGCGATGGCGCCGGCTGCCGCCTTGCGACGGATTCGGCTGCCTGCAAGATTGGAATTCATGACGAAATCTCCTCTGTGGACTGGTCGATCACGTTGGTGAGACCTGGGATGAGGTCGGCCGCCCAGGAGAGACCGCGCTCCGCTAGCCAGGCCTCGAGGAAATGCTCTCGGCCGGCCTCGGCGATTGTCCGGTCGATCGCGGCCTGGTCTGATTTGGACGATGTGGCGCAGAGCGCCAGCGCGATCGGACCGAGTCCCAGTTCGAACAGACGGTTGCCGCGGCGGCTTTGACAGTAATAGTCGCGCTTCGGTATCGCCCGGGCGATGATCTCGATCTGACGATCGTTGAGACCAAAGCGTCGATAGATCTCGGCGATCTGCGGCTCGATAGCGCGCTCGTTCGGCAAGAACAGCCGCGTCTGGCAGCTTTCGACGATTGCCGGCGCGATTGGCGATCCGGCGATGTCGGAAAGCGACTGCGTGGCGAAGACCACGCTGGCGTTCTTCTTTCTCAGCGTCTTCAGCCATTCGCGCAGCTGGTCGGCGAAACCGCCATCGTCGAGCGCCAGCCAGCCCTCGTCGATGAGCAGCAGTGTCGGCCGGCCGTCCATCCTCTGCTCGATGCGGTGGAAAAGATAGGCAAGCACCGCGGGAGCAGCACCCGTGCCGATCAGGCCCTCGGTTTCGAACGCCTGGACGGAGGCTTCGCCGAGACGCTCATACTCGGCATCAAGCAGCCGGCCAAAAGCGCCGCCGATGCAGTAGGGACCAAGCGCCTGTTTCAGCGGCGAGGACTGCAGCAGCACGGACAGGCCAGTCAGTGTCCTCTCCTGGACTGGCGCAGACGCCAGCGACGTCAGCGCCGACCACAGATGTTCCTTGACCTGCGGCGTGATGGGCACGCCTTCGCGCAGTAGAATGTCGAAAAGCCAGTCGGCCGCCCAGGCCCGCTCCGGCGTATGATGGATGCGGGCAAGCGGCTGCAGCGACACGGTGTCAACGTCGTCCGACAGATCGGTCAAAGTCAGCAAGGGCAACGGATCGTCAGACCCCTGCCCGCTTGCGGTATCGCTTCCGAGATTGTGCCAGTCACCATTCATGGCGAGTATGGCCGCGCGGATTGAGCCGCCGAAATCAAAGGCAAAGACCCGGCTGTTTGCATAGCGCCGGAACTGAAGCGCGATCATCGCCAACAGGACCGACTTGCCGGCGCCCGTCGGGCCGATGACGAGGGTGTGGCCGACGTCTCCAACATGCAGGCTGAACCGGAACGGTGTGGCGCCCTCCGTTCTGGCGAAGAACAGCGGCGGCGCTCCAAGATGCTCGTTCTCGATCGGACCTGCCCAGACCGCGGAGAGTGGAATCGTGTGCGCGAGGTTGAGCGTGGAAAGCGGCGGCTGGCGAATATTGGCATAGACATGGCCAGGAATACCGCCCAGCCAAGCTTCGACAGCGTTGACGCCTTCGGCGATACAGGTGAAGTCCCTGCCCTGAATGATCTTTTCGACCAGACGCAGCTTTTCGCCGGCGATCGACGGATCGGCATCCCAGACCGAAACGGTGGCGGTGACATAAGCTTCGCCGATCTGGTCAGAGCCCAGGTCCTGGAGCGCCGCGTCCGCATCGGCCGCCTTGTTGGCGGCGTCCGTGTCGACGAGAACGGATGCCTCGTTGGTCATCACCTCTTTGAGGATCGCGGCGACGGATTTCCGCTTCGCGAACCACTGACGGCGTATCTTCGTCACCAACTTGGTCGCGTCGGTCTTGTCCAGCATGATCGCCCGCGTCGACCAGCGGTAGGAGAAGGCAAGGCGATTAAGATCGTCGAGAATCCCCGGGAAGGTCATCGTCGGAAACCCGGTGATGGTGAGTGTGCGCAGACGCGCATCGCCAAGCCTCGGCTCTAACCCGCCGGCCAACGGCTGATCGACAAGCAGAGCATCGAGATGCATCGGCGTTTCTGGCACGCGAACGCGATGCCGCTTGGTCGAAATGGTTGAGTGTAAGTAACTCAGCGTCTCTCCGTCATCGAGCCAGTCAGCTTCGGGAACGAAGCCCTCGATGAGGTTGAGCACGCGGTCGGTGCGGTCGACAAAAATCTTCAGGAGCTCCCAAGGATCGACGCCGGTCTTTTCCCGGCCTTCGTAGAGCCAACTCTCCATGCGCGACGCTTCCTCGGCCGGAGGCAGCCACACGACGGTGAGGAAGTAGCTGCTTTCAAACAGCACACCGGAGTCTTCGAACTGTTCGCGACGCTCGATGTCGAGAAGTGCGGATGCGCAATCCGGGAACCGGCTGTCTGGGTAGCCGCTGGCAGGATTGCGCTGGGCTTCGACAAAAAGTGCCCAGCCGGAGCCGAGCCGGCGCAGCGCGCCGTTGAGCCGCGCGGTCGTGCCGACGAGCTCCGCCCGCGTCGCGGAGTCCAGATCCGGCCCGCGAAAACGCGCCGTCCGTTGAAAACTGCCGTCCTTGTTGAGCACCACGCCCGGCGCTACCAGGGCAGCCCACGGCAGATAATCGACGAGGCTGGCACTCTTCTTTCGATATTCCGCGAGGTTCATCATGGCGAAACCTCAACATCCGAAATGCACGGGATAGCGCAGGTGGCGGCGAACCACATCGACGAATTGCGCATCGCGCTTTGCCGCCCAGACGGCCACGAGATGTCCGACCGCCCAGATGATGAGCCCCGCGATCCACAAGCGAAGCCCCAATCCAATCGCGCCGGCCAGCGTGCCGTTGGCGATGGCGACCGCACGCGGCGCGCCGCCGAGCAGGATCGGTTCGGTGAGCGCGCGATGCACCGGCGCGAAAAAGCCACGGATCTCCTCATCCATCAGATCAGAGCTCCGCCACCGAAGGAGAAAAAGGACAGAAAGAACGAACTTGCCGCGAAAGCGATCGACAGCCCGAAGACGATCTGGATCAGCCGGCGAAATCCGCCTGACGTGTCGCCGAAGGCGAGCGACAAACCGGTGATGATGATGATGATCACCGCCACGATCTTGGCGACAGGCCCCTCGATTGACTCAAGGATTTGCTGAAGCGGCTCCTCCCAGGGCATGGAGGAACCGGCAGCATGGGCGGGCGCAATCGTCATGATCGCGGCGGTCGCCGCATACGACAGCTCCACGGCAAGTTTGCGGATAGCCGATGAATTGAAGCGGATCTGGGTCATTCTGAAGCTCCATAGGGAGAGTGGCGATTCACGGTCGTTGTGGTCTCGAAATTTGCTTCCAGGGTGCGGTAGTCGCCGGTGGCCGGATCGAGCCCGTCGACCAGGGCGATCTCGACGAGCCGGCGCGCTGAGCCGCGGCCAGCGAGAACTGCGATGAGATCTATGGTTTCGCCAATCAGTGCGCGCGGAACCGTAATGACCACCTCCTGCACGAGCTGCTCCAGTCGCCGCAGTGCGCCAATGGCAGAATTGGCGTGGATGGTGCCGATGCCGCCGGGATGGCCAGTGCCCCAGGCCTTCAACAGATCGAGCGCTTCCGCACCGCGTACCTCGCCGATCGGAATGCGATCGGGCCGAAGGCGTAACGACGACTTCACCAGATCGGAAAGCGAGGCGACACCGTCCTTGGTGCGCAGCGCCACAAGATTGGGCGCAGCACACTGCAGCTCTCGCGTATCCTCGATCAGCACGACGCGGTCGGCGGTTTTAGCGACCTCCGCCAGCAACGCGTTCACGAGCGTGGTCTTGCCCGTCGACGTGCCGCCGGCCACCAGCACGTTCTTCCGTGTCTTCACGGCAAGCTGCAGGACGCCAGCCTGGGCTTCGGTCATGATGCCGGCGGCGACATAGTCTTGAAGCGTGAACACCGCGACTGCCGGCTTGCGGATGGCGAAGGTTGGCGCCGTGACAACAGGCGGCAACAGACCCTCGAACCGTTCGCCGGTCCCGGGCAGTTCAGCCGAAACGCGCGGCGAGCCCGAATGCACCTCCGCACCGACATGGTGCGCGACCAGCCTGACGATCCGTTCGCCGTCTGCCGCGATCAGTATTTCATTGCTTGCAGCGAGTCCTTCGCTGAGATGGTCAACCCACAGGCGACCGTCGGGATTGAGCATCACCTCGACAATGGCTGGATCGTCAAGGAAGCCGGCGATCGCCGGGCCGAGGGCGGTGCGCAGCATGCGCGCGCCGCGCGATACCGCTCCCTTGCTGGCATGATGGTTGGTCGCCATGCGGGTCCCCGTTTCTCGCCACGAACTGGTTCTTGCCGCGGTCGGGGATCATTAGAAAAGGCAGGAGCGCCGGCCTTGCAACAAGCAAAGCCGGCGATCGTGGAATAACGTGCAGAGACTTGCGAAATGCGGCCGCGACCGCGATAGCTCAGCAACCCGGTGCCCGACTGGCCATCTCCGCTCCAGCAGAACATCCGGCTATATCTAGGGCCGCAAGCGAAGCCCGATTGGGAAGTCATTCTTGGCATCGACGTTCCAAGGATCGGCTCGACGTGCATGTTTTGCCGTCCGGCGAGGCGTTCTCGGTGGGTATGACCATGCCGGGGTGGAGGATCTGGTTCGGCGATTGGCAGCCCTTTCGCCGGCCGTTGTCGGATTGGAGTCGACAGGCAGCTTCGAGAGACTGGCGGTCGCCGCCTTGGCAGGCAACGGCCTGGCGATTGTCATGATCAATCCGGCGCGGGTGTAGGCGAGGCTAGCAGGTATGTTGAGGAGCCTAGAGAACTATGGTGGAAATTGCCAGAAAGGTAGATTTTTGGAGTTTCTCGTGTCCCTGAATATCAAAAATCCGGCCACCGTTGCTCTCGCCGATGAACTCGCACGCCGCCAGGGTATCAGTAAGACAGCAGCCATCCATCAAGCCCTTAGCGAGCGCTTGCATCGCTTGGGCTTTGGAGAGACCGCTCAGGAGCGTCTGCTGGCAGAATTGCGCGCCATCCGAGAAAGAGTGGCACGATTGCCTGAACTGGATACTCGCAGCGACGAGGAGATCATCGGGTATGACGAGCATGGAATCCCTAACTGATGGTGATCGATACCTCAGCTGTTGTAGCGATCCTTCGGAGCGAGCCTGAGGCAGCAAGGCTGGAACGAGCGCTGGTCTCCGACCCAATCCGACTGGTCCCGGCAACCGGGGTGCCCGAGGCACGCATGGTGCTGGTCAGCAGGCGCGGGCGAACACGCATTGGCCGAGATCGATCTTTGGCTGCGCAATATCGAGGCCGACATCATTCCTGTCGACTCCGAATTGGTTGATCTGGCGACCCAGGGTTGGCTGACCTACGGCAAAGGCCACCACCCGGCGGCGCTGAATTTTGCCGATTTCCTGTCCTATGCTTTGGCAAAGCGTGCAGACGAACCGCTGCTTTTCATCGGCAAAGACTTCTCCCAAACGAATATCGAACCGGCATGAGCACGAGACTCTAGGATCATCGGCTGTCTCCAGCTTGAACCCTGTAATAGCGCCAATTAGTTTCGATCCTGTCGGCTGGGCCTGCATCAAGGGGGTCGTGCCAATTGGTCCCAAAGCAGAGCAAGCTGGCGTCTTTCGTCCCTCCGATCTGGCGCTGCTGGGCCGCGTCTTCGATCGGTTGGAAGTTGAGGGCCAATCCAGCCGGCCAACATGTCGCTCAGACATTCACGGCCGCGGCGCTGCTTGTGCGAACAAATGATGGGCCTCGTCGAAAACGGCCCTTGGGAGGACCCGAAGCTCGCTTGCTTCGTAGGGGAGATGCTCGAGATACTGCGTCGTCAGCCGGGCAACCACTTGCGCTTGGGCCAGGTCGCGACGGCGCTTGATTGGCTCGCGATCAGCTCGTTTTGAGACCCAGAATTTGTGGGCGGCAAAAATACGCGGATCGGGTGCCACGAGCCGTAACGGTCCGCCTTTTTCATCGATGGCGATTGCTTCGAAAGCAGGGGCATTTTCCAACCATGCCAGGCCGGCGATCTCGGCGGCCACCAATTCGTCGTCAGCCTTCCCGATAGTTTCCCGGCTCGGCTTCCACGCCGGGTTTGCGAGCGGTTTGATCAGATCGACGAGATATCCGTCGCGGTTCACCGCGCGGAATGTGGCGGATGAACGCTCGAAAGACCGATCGACCTTGCGCAAAAGGTTGATGAGCGCTCCATCTTCGACGTTGGCGCCAGACATGATCCTGAGGGACTGGCGCGAGTCCATGAGAAGATCGATATCTTGCGTCGATGTGATTCCGGGATCCACGAACACTCCGGCCGCCGCCTCATAGGCGTAGATCGCATTCGTGCCTGCAATACGAATGCCTTCCCCGAGAAGACCGGCGTTATCGATTGCTCTGATAATTCTTGCGGCGATCAGGGGAACACGCCCAAGCCGGAGCGCGCGATTGACAGCAGATTGGCGCTCCATCTGCTCCTGTCGCGCAGAGAGCGTTTCTTGGGCGGACGCGCGAGCTGCTTCCCAATCCGCCTTGACAGCTTCGCTCGCCGGCGAGCGCCGACCCTCTGCCTTTTGGTGTCGTACGCCAGCGGCGTCGTAGTAGCTTCGCATCAAATGGTCGATGCCGTTCACGGTGTGCCAGACGAGGGATCCCCGAAAGCTCTTCGCCTTCCTTTGGGCCTCTTTGAGCGCAATGAAACGTTGGTCGGAATTGACTTTTTCCCGACGCTGATCGTTATTTAATTCAACAAAATCAATCAATTCAACAGTTACCATACGTTTAGCTCAGAGCTGTTGCAAGACACAATAGGCGGCGGAGCGCGCGATTGCAACAGCTCTCACGTGATTCCACTTCGACTGTTGAAGTAACTGTATTAATTAAAAAATATGACAACGGAGCGGCTTTTCTACGGCAGCGCAGTCGAAGCAAAAGCGCCGCTCGAACGCGGCCTTCGCTGGTTTTATTCGATCCTAGACCGGGCCGGTGCAAACGGTCTGAGAAAGCTACCAAGATGGCGATGGTGGTCATTCGTCACCTCAAGCAGATCCGCTCGATTTGCAACTCCGCGGATGGCGTGACAAAGCTCCCTTTCCCCCGGCTTGGAAGTGCTTAGCTGTCGTCCCTATAAGACTTGGCGGCATTATCGATCTTACGCCAGTCGTTTCCGTGCCGCCGCACAAGCTCCCGCGCCTGGGCTGGCGATACACTTTGCGTTTCGACGAAGTGGTTCACTTCCGTCTCCTCGCTTTCAGGGGACGCGAACGAGGGCTCGTTGGCCGTCTGGCAATTGGGTTTTTGCATCTAGTCTGGGCATGAATGGACCTCTCCTGGAGCAAAATAAACGGTCCGGCGCGGCGAAGCTTTCCCACGCTAGCATTCAGCAGTTTCACCGATCGCCTCATTGGCTGCCCCTAGCGGCTCTGACCATACGTTCTGGTGCTCTTAGACCCAAATGAACTGCACCGCGTTGTTTGCGAGCAGTGCTGTGCTTCGCAATCTGATGGAAAAATCCGACGCCCCTGCTGCACCGCAGACAGTTCCTGGTGCCGAAGCGCGCTTTCCGTACGATCGAGCGGCGGTTGAGCGGTTTCGACAGGCATTCCCGCGCGCCAGGTGGAGTGACGAGCGCACAAGCTGGTTCGTGCCGGGAAAGACTGCCGCGCGGCGCATCCAGCGCTGGCTTGCGCAAGAGGCGGATCTACGAGTAGCACATGATGACAGCAAGGGACGAGACGCCTTCGCCTTCGATCCCCTGTCGAGCCGGTATCTGGAAGTCGCGGACGACCTGCGCATCCGCACGCCATATTCGCGGACGGTTCTCGAAGAACTGCGAGCCGTTCCATGGGCGAGCTGGGACGACGAACTGCGGGCCTGGAGGGTGCCTTTCCGCTCCTACGAGGAGTTGAGGCGCCATTGGCCAAGCATCGAAAGGGCCGCACGCCGCGCAGAACCGGAGGAGAGGAAACGGCGACGGGAAGCGTCCAAAGACTCCGAGGAATATAAAGCCGCCAGATTACGGTATGCCGAACGCAGGCGACGTCGCTATCCACTGCCCCCTGACGATTTACCCCAGCTTGGCCCTGCCGTGGCAACGGAGCAATACGGCGTCGTGGTCTTCACCGAGATTTCGGGCGAACTCGTCGCCTCGGAGCTAGCAGCGTTCTATCCGCATTTGATCGAGGCGAACGTCGCTATATCTGGGGCAGATGGCGTCCGGCGACCTTGACTGAATTGATTAGAACATGGCCCGCTCGGCGTGCTGCCGAGTTAACGGAACGGCAGCGAGGCTGGTGGCAACCAACGCTGCCCGAGCTCAGGATAGCTCGCCAAAAAGCCCGAAGCATGGCCCGAAGAAGGGCAAGGCTTGGGCCGCTTCCAGCGTCTGTCCGGTTGCTCTAGTGTTGAAATGTCAACCGATCGGAACCTTCCATGTGCAGCGATTGCGAACAACATATGAGCTGGCTGAACATTGCCCGATGATGGCGTCGCTGGCGTTGAAGATCGGGGCGCATGAAACCGAACTTGACCTGCCGTAGGCGCGCGACACCCGCATCAATGATCTGGCTCCAATAACCCGCGTGGCAGCTGAAGCCAGCGTCGGCGTTCTTCGAATTTACCGGACGAAGTACCCGAAGGCCAAGGATTCATTTTCGCTCTACGCTCCGCGTTTATGACCATCGCCGACCGAGAGGAAGTTCGCCGCTCCGCTGACACGGGGCTGGGCGGGGCGCGCCAAGGTCATCGCTGACTGTCAAACCATTTCTGCAGAATTTGACGCACACAAGGCCGATCCGAGGCCAACTGGGAG
>NZ_JAMYTF010000046.1:0-38201 GCF_040322295.1 Mesorhizobium sp. M0159 | reverse complement strand
GCAAATCACCTCCTACAGGAAGTGAATCATGAACCACGCCTCACTGGAATCCCTCGCGATTCAAACTGAACGTCCGACGCTCTAGGTGGCGCTTTCAGGCATCGAACTCCTCAACGACGCGCACCGCCTCGGCAGCTTCGATTGCAGCAAAGCCGCGCTCGACGCCTGGCTGGCCGGCTTCGCCCGAACGAACCAGGCCCGCGGGTTTACCCGCGTCCAGATCGTTCACGACCAGGACGCAGTCGTCGGCTATTACGGCCTCGCGCCAGGCGTGATCCAGCCAAACAGCGCACCGCGCGCCATCCGCACCGGCCGGCGGCCGCCGCAGGGATTCATTCCCGCGCGACAATCAGTCATCGATCGCCCGCACCACCACCGCGCGGCCCACCACGATGTCGGCGCCGGCGACGCAGCGATGCAGCGCGTCCTTGACCGGGCCGCTGCCGACGCCTTGCCCGGCATCGCGGTGGTCGAGGGCGAGTTGTCCGATCAACAGGGTCGGATCGTGCCGGAGGCGTTACGCGCGTGGAGCTAGTGGCTTTTGTCGGCCAGCCAGAAGCTCACTCCTGGATCGAGCGCATGAGCACCAGCGGCAGGGTCCGGGCGCGCCGCCCTACGCCCGGCCGGGCTCTAGTCGCGGCGCCTCGCCGCTCCCCGGGCCGGCTTTCGCCGTCTCGGCCTTCGGGTGACGATCCCTCTCGCAGGGGCGAGGGAGAGGGCGGCCGGCGCGGGGCGGGGGGCGCTAGAGAGAAGGGAAAGTCACGATGTCGATGATATTCATAGGTGGATCACGCGAGATATTCGAGCTGCCGGAACCTGCCATCGCTCGCATCGGCGCGATCGTCGCTGCAGAGCACGGCGTGCTGATTGGCGACGCGTCTGGGGCCGATGCCGAGGCGCAGGGCCTGCTCGCTGGCTACGGCTACGAACATGTCGGGGTCTTCCATGCGGGCAAGGAACCTCGCAACAATCTGGGCGACTGGGCTGCCTACCATGTCCCGTCTCCTGAAGGCGCTCACGGGGTATTGGTTCCACGCTGCCAAAGACCGGGAGATGGCGCGGCGCGCCGACTTTGGCATGATGATCTGGGATGGCGCATCACCCGGGACGGCCGTCAACGTGCTTCGGCTCGCCATCGCGAACAAGCCGTGCGTCATTTACGATCTGGCCAGGGGCAGCATGGCGACGACGTACAATGTGGAAGACTGGTGCGCCATGCTCCGCCATGTCGGTCCGGACATTCGCCGCCAAGCCGAAGCCCGCATGACGCCGGACGAGCGTCGGGCGTTGCCAGGATGATGTACGGGCGGTCCCCCTGACAGCCCGGCGGGTCCGATTCGATATGCTTGATCCTGCCCCGCCCCCCAACTCCACTTTATAAACGGCCGGGGCCGGCCTCTCTCAAAACCGGCCCACGCGCAGAGCCGCGAGGCGTTGTGCAAGATGATCATCTTGATCTGTCTCGCATCTGAAGCGGGTGCAAGCGTGCCGAACATCCTGGCTTACTTGGTCATCCAACCTGGTTGCGAGGCCTCGCCGAGAGGGGCGTGAAGTTCGCTGCCAGTCGGTTCCGAACTCGAAACCGCTGTGCCGCCATGCCGAACACGCAAGGCGGTTCACGCGCCAGGCTGCTGTTCGAGGTATTTGACGACGCAGACGATGACCCGAGAGGCTGGCGGGGTAAGCCTTTTCCTGAGATCCGGCAGCGTTGCGACGGCGGTCAAGCGATGGCGGCCTGAGTTCTTGTCCATCTGCCGCATCCGGGGCCATTCCCGTTTCATGTCGCCTTTGTAGACGACCGCCTGCTTTGTGCGGTCAACCCCCGTTGGGGGTACACTCGGCGAATATTCAGGAAAATTCGATTTCTGTTTTTGTCTGCGGAAAGGCGAAGGCCTGCCCGTTATTTCTAGGCAAATAGAATTTTCCAGAATTTTCGCCGAGATGACCGCAGCAGGACGGCCCTCTCCTTTGGCGCCATCGGGAATGGTCCCGATGCAAGCGAAGGAGAACTACCATGGCCACCACGATCGCAAACCTCACCACCAAGGCCGACGGCTCGATGGAAGGCGTCTTTGCCACGCTCCGGGTCAACGCCCCGATCACCCTGATCCCGAACACCAACAAGTCGCGCGAGGACGCGCCCGACTACCGGATCGTCAACAAGCGCACTGGCTTCGAGATCGGAGCCGGCTGGCACCGCACCTCCCAGCGTTCGGGCGAGGAATACCTCTCCGTCAAGCTGGAAGCGCCTGAGATCGGCGTCATCTTCGGCAACCTCGCACCCGCCCCGGGCGGCGAGGAGAACAAGAAGGTCATCCTCTGGAACAACCCCCAGTGAGGCATCGGTGGCCGGCCCCGCAAGGGGCCGGCTCCCCACCGGCAAAAGGAGGTTGCAATGAGCCGCTACACTATCACTGTCACTGGCACCGTCACCGGAAAGGGCCACTCCGATCCAGACGCTGTCATCGGCTACGACCCACCGCTTCGGACCTACTTCCTGCAAGCGTTCCCGCACCAGGAAACCGACGAGCCCCGTCTTTGGCTTGGCACCCGCGATCGCGCGTTCGAAGCGCTTGACGATCTTCGCCATGCAGCCATCTCACACGGCTACGACTTCATGCCGTTGTCGCCCAAACTGGCGGCAAAGCTGGTCGGCGACAAAGCGGCAGCCAGTGCGCTTCCGGAGCGGGACGACTTCCTTGGTCAACTGCTGAAACACCTCAACCAATCCAAGTAGGCAAACATCTCAGGGCCCGCGACGAAGTATCGTCGCGGGCCCTTTTTTTCGCACATAGCAAGAGCCACGAACATCACCTGTCGCAACAGGCGATAGCGGCTCCATACCGTCGGTCATTCCTTCGGCAGTTTGTGCTTATGAATGCGGATATAATCCTGCACAGCCTTTCGCAGCAGTTCGGTCATGCTGTGGCCGTTGCTGATCGCCAGCAGCTTGAAATGGCGCTGCTCCGCAGCCGTCAGGTAATACCCGCAGCGGATCATCTCCTCGTCGCGAATCTTCTTGCCGGCTATCGGATCCTTTTTCTGACCCTGCCGCAGCAGCTTGCGAAAGTCAGGGCTTGCACCCGATGCCGGCTCGGGCGTCTGCGACATCGCCGATCCGACATTCGGCTCCAGCTTCTGCGCCTCGATCTTCGGCGATGAAATGAACATGCTCGGCAGTGCCGGCGGCTGCGTGGAAATCGCCTTCATCATGCGGGCTTTCTTGTCGTGACCGGGTTTCGGTGCGGTTTCTTCACTCATGCCGCGTTCCTTGTGGCTTCGATGAAGGTTTGCAGAAGGTCGTCGAAGACCCCTTCGCTCTCGGCAATCGCCTTCGCATCAGGCACCCCATGGCTGTAAAGGGTCTGCCCGGTCTGAAGATCGCGGTAGGCAACACGATTGTGCAGGACGTGTTCTGCAATCGGCGTGCCGTTGGCCTGGATGATGGCGCGCAGTTCGGTCAGGGCTCGCGCCCTGCCATCGATGATGGTCTGCTTGGTCAGCACGAATATCGCAGGCAGCGGTCTACCCCGGCTCTCGACCGCCAGCGGGATGTAGTGGTCAGTGATCTGGATGGCGGCGGTCACATCGTCGAGGGCAAAATAGACCGGCACGACAACAATGTCGGCGGCGTAGAGCCCGGCCATGAGGTTGTCATTTGTGGTGCCTTCCGTATCGATCAATACGACGGAGCGCTCACCGTTGTGAATGGCTGCGGCGTCAAGGACTTCCTGCGGGGTCATCGCGCTCACCAGTTGCAGCCTGTCAGGACGATTGCCAGCCTCACCCAGCATCTGGAACCAGCGGTTCATGTTCTGCCGCCGGTCGCCGTCGATGAGAGTGACCGAATAGCCCCGATGCAGCGCGACGGATGCGAGCGCGCGCAGCATCGTCGATTTGCCAGTGCCGCCCTTGGGGATCGCAGCGGAGATGATCATGGGGCCTCTTTCCGGCGTGGGCTCCCTGTGTCCATGTTAACAAGGACATAAGTCATCATGGACACAGGGAACGATATCACGGTCAAAACATGGTGACATAGTCAACGGGGAAGACTGGTTTGGCAACCCAGGCGCGCACCGATAAGGGCTCGTTCAGGGTGCAGTCACCAACGCGGCGGTTGCCATCTTCATGCGAGGAATGATCTGCCGGGCTGACCGGAGTGCAGACCGCCCTGATGTTTCCATGTTAACATGGAAACAAGTCTTCAACGCCACATCACAACAAATCACGATGGAGACATTGCGACGCTTGAGTCGGGCTGTGCCGTCGACAACTGCGCTGGTGAGAAAACACGCCCTCAATCATTTCTGCTTCTTCCTGGCAGGATAGCCTATTTTGTGATACACACAAAATAGGCGGCGCAGCCCTGGCGGGCCTTAGCGCCCGCAACGGGCTTGAGAGATGGATGCAGACGCCCAGAAAGCCGCGGTGAAGAGTGCGTCACGACGCTATGGCGAGGTGACGCACATCCGGTTTTCGGCTGACGAGCTGGCCAGCCTCAAAGCCATTGCGGAGCGGGACGGCGTGACCGTCAGCGAAGTCGTGCGGCGTCTTGTGCGGGCAGAGGCCGGGCATCTGCCTATCGCGTCAGAGGCGTTGCGGCCGGCGATCGTGGAGATGACTGATCAGCTGCGGCGCGTCGGCGTCAATTTCAATCAAGCCGTGCGTGCCATGAACGACGGCCGCATTCCTTCTGACGAGAATCTTGAGCAGGCGCTGATCGCCGTGGGAGACCTGGTGCGGCATTTTCGCGAGGAACTGAAGGCGATGACTGGCGGGTCACGCAAGGCGAGGGAGGCCAGGCCATGAGCGGTCGTCTTGCTGGCTACGCGGCCGAAATCGAACGCTATCTGCGGGGCGAGTCGGGAGCGAAGCGCGAGGACCTGGACAACGACGAGTCTCTGACGAGCGCCCGACGCGAGGCCGGTGAATTCCAGGCGATGAACAGTCATGAGCGGGCCGGCGGCGGCGGACGCCTCGGGCAAGGACAAGCAGGCTCGATGGGAGGTGGCGGCAGGAACGCCCCTCGTTCGTCGCCGGGAGGGACAGGAGTGGCGGGGAGCTCCATGTCGAGCAGGGCACCGAAGTCCACTGCTGCTGCGAGTTTGCCCAGGGCCGCTAGCGCCCCGATCATGGTCTATGGCGCCACGCTCGCCGGTTTCCGGCCGGAAGAGGAGGAGGAAGACTGGAAGCGGCGCGGCGGCGGCGGCCGTGGTACCGATCGCGCGAGCGCTACAGGACGAGCGGCGCGGGCGGGCTATCGGGCGCGCGCCGTGGCGGCACGGGCAGGCTATGCGGCGGGTGCGCAGCCTGCCGTGTTTAAGGTCATGCCCAATCCTCCGTCGACCAAGGAAGCCGCCGCCCGGCTGCTCAATTACATCGGTAAGCGCGACGACGAAAAAGGCGAGAAACACGACATCGAGATTTTCGACGAGGATGGGCAGGTGCTTGCGACAGGTGCCGCACGAAAGGCGTTCCTGGAGACGTTTTGCGAAACGTTCGAACCGCCCTTGGAAAATACCAATTTTATCGAAGCTCGTTTCGACCTCGCCGGCGAGGTCAGCGATGCCGCCTTGAGCGAGGCGTTGAACAAGGCCTTCGGTGCAAAACCGTTCCTCTATGCGCAGGATGGACAGACGGTGCAGGTATACGCGCACACCGATGAGCGGGCCGGACCGCTCGCCAAGGTGCTGGCCGGCGGTCGGGAAAATTCGCGCAGCAAGGCGCTCGACAAGATCGAGGCGCGCTTGTCCGAAGCAATGGGCGCGGCGGGGCTGGTAGCCAAGGCAGAGGTAACGGCGGCCGTGAGCCGTGAACCTAAAGCGAAATATTTCCTGCAGAAGTTCATCCGCACCAACAGCCACGTCCGCCACGCAAATGGCGAGCCCGTGCCTGGGGTGAAGAGTTCCACCAAGGCTGCGGCTGCGGTGTACGAACAATGGCGCCCGCAGTTTTCGGGGCGTGAACGCCGCAATGCCTATCACCTGCTTTTCTCGGCAAGAGCCGGCACCGATGCCAACGCCGTCATGGCCGCGGCGCGCGGCGTGCTCGAGGAGCGAGCGCCAGGATACAAGTTCGTCCTGGCGCATCACAACGACACCAAGCACGTCCATATCCATGCAATGGTGCAGGCACGGTCAGCCGACGGCGAGCGCCTGAAATTCTACAAGCCGGATCTCGCAGCCTGGCGCGAGACCTTTGCGGAAAAAGCACGCGAGAACGGCATTGCGATGGTGGCGACGCGGCGCATGGACCATGCGATGACGCGTCCGTTCACGAAGGAGCATGCCGGGGCTTATAGCCGCGCCCAGAGCGATCCGCGCTATCAGGTCAGCGCCAGGACGATCGAGCGAGTGGAGGCCAAGCGGCAACGCCGTTTGGATGGACAATCCCTAGTCGTGAACGGCGATGCAATCGCTGCCGCATGGCAAAAGACTGTGACGACGATGCGGACCGCGGGCATAGTCGGTCAGGCTCTCACGGCAGCGGAGTCGATCGGCAACAATTTTCTGCGGTTCCGTCGCGATCGGACAGGGGAGGGACAGCAGCCAGGTCCTGCCGCGGGTCGCGGAGCTGATCAATCGGGGCAAAAGTCTTTCCTGTCCCATCCCGGTATGAGAGAATTGAATGCACTGATAGGAGATTTGGACATGGCGCAGACCCCCTTGGAAATGCGGCGTCAGATGGCCCGCGTCAATCAGGCTCTGGACAACATGCGCGAGACGCTGCCGCCGGCGCATCAAGGACAGTTCGAACAGTATCGTGAAGAGGTGAACGACAAGATGCACGACCGTCTCGCGCGGCTGCAATTCGAGCGGCAGCAGCGTCGTGGTGGTGGCGGTGGCGAGCCGATCCCCGAGCGCGAGCCGCGAGGGCGAGACCTTCCAACTCGGGACGATCCCCGCGAGCCGGAGCAGCCGCGCACCGGCACCGAGCAGGAGAAGGTGGCAGCCAAGCAGAAGGACGCCAACAAACAGAAGGCACGGCAGTCGGAAGAGCAGGACCGCAAGACCCAGCGCTCAAATGATAACGATTACGAGCGCTGAGCCGAGCTCACTGCCGCCTGCGGCTAAAGAGACCGAGAGTGTTAGTGACCTCATGTGCCGAGGCCCATTTGGCGCCTACGAGGTTCAGGATGATGGCCACGCAGATCTCACGCCGCGCATGATCTTGAAATCTGCTTCGTGCCGCATTGCTGGATGGACTGAAGCTAAGGCTGGGACAGGCTGGTTTCAGGTCGGTCCAGGTAACCGCAGCGCCATAGGATCGATCGGTGACGGGCTCAAAGCCCGGTCGTAAGTTTGCTGATGGGTTAGGGTCCGGACTCATAACCGTCGGTCGACTGCGCTGGCGGCTCTGGTTGCCGTTAGTCGCGGGCGCTGAGCGGGGCTCGATAGGATCAACCGAACCTGCGATACTCAAGGCAATCTATTGGAGTGATGATGCGCATCGTAACCCGTCTCACTGATCGGCTTAAACTGCAGCATCCGATCATCAGCGCGCCGATGGCATTCGCATCGGGCGGGGAACTCGCAGGTGCGGTCAGTTCAGCCGGAGGGCTTGGGCTTATCGGCGGCGGCTATGGCGACGCTGATTGGCTGACGCGAGAGTTCGAGCGATCTGGCAACCGACCTGTCGGCTGCGGCTTCATAACTTGGTCACTCGCCAGGAACCCGCGCCTACTCGATAAGGCCCTGGAGCGGCGACCAAGTGCGATTTTCCTATCCTTTGGCGACCCGGCGCCTTTTTCGCCGGCAATACGGGCCGCCGGGGTCCCCTTGATCTGCCAGGTCCAGAGCCTCGACGACGCGCGCCGCGCTCTTGATGCCGGAGCCGACATTGTCGTCGCCCAAGGCGCGGAAGCCGGCGGTCACGGTGAGAAGCGAGCGACATTCACATTTGTTCCGGAGGTCGCGAACTTGGTACGGCGACGGGCGCCGGACACGCTCATCTGCGCGGCCGGCGGCATCGCCGATGGTCGTGGGCTTGCAGCGGCGCTGATGCTTGGCGCTGATGGCGTCGTGATGGGATCACGTTTCTGGGCCTCGTTGGAGGCTCTCGTTCATCCAAATCTGCACCAGGCTGCCCTTGCCGCGACCGGAGACGACACGGTTCGAACCTCGGTGATGGACCTAGCGCGCCGCCTGGATTGGCCATCGCGGTTTTCACTGCGCGTTCGGAAGAATGCTTTTACGGAAGCCTGGCACGGCAATGAGGCCCATCTCCTTGCCGACATTGACGCGCAGTCCGCTGCCTACCGGGAAGCGTGGGCAAGCGGCGATCCCACAATAGCCGCGATCATGATTGGTGAGGCCGCCGGCCTCATCCACGACATCGAGCCGGCGAGTGACATACTCCTTCGCACCGTTTCTGAAGCGATCACCCTGCTTCAGGGCGCAAGTTCGCTTCTGTTTGTCGAGGACAACTGTCACAGCCAGTAACTGACCGTAGCGGCTAGGCAGACGGCAGCGAGGAAGTTCGTGGCCGATCGATCGTATCTGGTGGCGATGCGGCGGAAATCCTTGAGCCGTCCGAACATGCGCTCGATGGCGTTGCGATCACGGTAGAGGAACGGGGAGAAGCAGTTCTTCCAGCGCCGGTTGGCTTCGGCGGAATGTTCGGCATCGCCCCTTTAGCCTAGACCTGTGGCGAATGGCATTGGTATCATAGTCCTTGTCGGCGTGCAGGATCGGGCTCTTGGGCATCTGCTCCAGAAGCAAATCTCCGGCGCTGCAATCGGCGACCTGGCCACCGGTCAAGAGGAAAGCGATCGGGCGGCACAGGCCATCGGTCAGGGCGTGGATCTTCGTGGTTCGCCCACCGCGCGACCGGCCGATCGCCTGATTTTGCTCCCCCCTTTGCCGCCAGAAGCGCAGCGATGCGCCTTCACGGCCGAAGAGTCGATCAGGACCTCAGCCGGAGGACCGCCAGCCGAGGCCAGGGCGTGGAAGATGTCGACCCAAACGCCTTTGGCAGCCCATCGGACAAAGCGATTGTAGAGCGTCTTTCTCGGCCCGTAGACTTGCGGGGCATCGACCCAGCGGCCGCCGGACTTGAGGACATGGACGATGCCGCCAATCGCTCGGCGGTCATCGATTCTTGGCTTGCCGCGCGTGTCGGTTGGCAGCAGCGCCTGCGGCCGCGAAACCTGCTCCCTCCGTCAGCCAGAAATAATCGCGATTCATCTGTGGCCTCCCTTTGGAGACCGTGACTCATAAAATCACCGTCAGTGGAATCCCTTGATGGGTCCGGATCCTAGCCTGAAAAATTCATGGGGGTTGGTGGATGTGGCGCAAGCCGTTGAAATGACGTAGGATTTGGTTGCTTAAGCCGATCCGAACCATTTCCCGGAGACCACACCCACCATGAACGATCTTGCGCTGCCGCTGAGCGGTTTGTCATCAGTCGGCGGCAAGTCCGTCGTCGCCCGTTTCGACGGCGGCATGCTGTCGTCCAACAGCGGCGTTCTGGCCTTGGCCGAGGTGGAAAAGCGGTTGCGGGTGGCCGAGCGTCTGGCGCGTTGCATCGACGATCCGCGCTGCCCGGACCAGGTCGTCCACAGCCTGGCGGACATGATCGGCTTTCGCATGAAGATGATCGCCGCCGGCTACGAGGACGGCAACGACGCCAACCGGCTGCGCCGCGATCCGGTCTTCAAGATGGCCCAGGATGCGCTGCCGTCGGGTCGGGATCTGGCGTCGCAATCGACGCTGTGCCGGCTGGAGAACCTACCCGGCGTGCGGGAGCTGGTCGCGATGGGACGGGCGATGGTCGATCTCTATTGCGCCTCGTTCCGGCAGGTGCCGAAGCGGATCGTACGCGACATTGACGACACCTTCGACGCTGTGCACGGAGGCCAACAGCTTCGCCTGTTCAATGCCCACCATGACGAGTACGGCTTCCAGCCGATCGTCGTGTTCGATGGTGCGGGACGGTTCGTCAGCGCGATCCTGCGACCGGCCAAGCGGCCGAGTGGGGCTGAGATCCGCCCCCACCTGCGCCGTCTGGTGCGGGCGATCCGGATCAACTGGCCGAACATTCGAATCCTGCTCCGCGGCGATAGCCATTATTGCAACCCGCAGGTCATCGACTGGTGCCGCGCCAACGACGTCGACTTCATCTTTGGCCTCGCGCCCACCACGACCCTGCGCAAGCATGTCGCGGATCTGGAGGCCAGCACGACGGCGCGCTTCGAAGCGTCGGCCAAGACAGGCAAGGTCCGCAGGTTCAAGGAGTTCGTTGGCCGCTAGTTGGAGCCGCGTCGAGCGCATCATCGCGCGGGTCGAGGTCGGCGCCCAAGGTGGCGATATCCGCTTCGTCGTCACCAACCTTGCCGGTGGGAAGGCCAAGGCGCTCTACGAGGATGTCTACTGCCGGCGCGGCGCGGCCGAGAACCACATCAAGTCGTGGAAGACGCATCTTGCCGCCGACCGCACATCCTGCACCAGAGCGACGGCCAACCAGTTCCGGCTATTCCTGCATGCCGGTGCTTACTGGTTGATGTGGGGCTTGCGGGCCGCGATGCCGAGGCGCTCGAGCTTTGCCGTCGCCCAATTCGACACGCTGCGATTGCGCCTCATCAAAATCGCTGCGCGGGTGGTCGAGATGAAATCGCAAATCCGCCTGCACCTGCCGACATCGTGCCCCGACCAGCGCATCCTGCGCATCGTCCTCGATCGCATCCCCCAACTCGCGACATAACGATGGGGGCAGACGCCCCGAAACGAACCCGTCGACCGCAACCTGCAAACCCCCGCCTGCCATCACGACGGAGCAATCCCGGCGCCTGACGAGGCGCGTGGAAAAGCACCGCAACGGCGACCACAACGTCGCTTCAGGCCGTCAAAAGCTTATCGCCGTGCATCAAGGCGGCTAGGTAGGTGTGGCCCGGCTTCGTTGAATCCGCTGCGGGCCAGCTCTCTGATAGAAATCGGCGCCGTCGTCCCAGGCTTTCCATGGGCATCGTTTCCCGCGCGGAATGAAGGTCTCCTTCCCGAAGGCGGCAATTCCTAACTCGGTGCGATGCCCGATTTGCGGTCAGGCTGCATCCGCCTTTTCTTCCAGACCAAGTAATCGCTTCGGCCAGAGCGCCGGCGGTGTAGAATTGTCTTGCGCTATCCCTAGCAAATGCGCTCATGCTGCTATTCCTCCACGGGCACCTGCGCCGGGAGGGCACCTCTAAACGCGACCGATAGACCGAGGGGAGGGCTCAACCCAATGAGCAGGGTGGCGCCCGCAGATGCGACTCCAGCTTCGTCGGCGACATTTGCGCCGCTCGAGAATGCAACTTTCCGATCGATCTGGCTTGCTACGCAGGTGTCCAGCTTTGGCTGGCTAATTCAAACTGTCGCCATCAGTTGGCTGATGGCGACCATTTCGACTTCCGACGTGATGGTCGCCTTGGTGCAGGCTTCGACGACGTTGCCTACATTCATCCTGTCGATCATCGCCGGAGCCCTGGCTGATAATTTCAGCCGCCGCAACCTGATGTTCGCTGGCTGGTCCGTGATAGCGCTGTCCTCGGCGATGCTGACGGTTCTTGCAGGCTTGGGAATTTTCAATCCATGGATGGTTCTTGCATTCAGCTGTTTGGCCGGAGCGGGCGCCGCTTTCACCGATCCCGCTTGGCACGCGTCGGTCGGCGACATCTTACGAAAACGCGAAGTTCCAGCCGCGGTTACGCTCATCTCGGTTGGATATAACGCTGTTCGAAGCGTCGGTCCGGCGCTTGGTGGCATTGTCGTTGCCTCCTTTGGACCTTTGACAGCTTTCGCTGTGGCGACGCTGACCTATCTAGCGCTGCTGTGGACCATAGGGCGCCGCAAATGGGATGTTCGCTCGTCCCCCCTCCCGCGCGAGCCATTGACCACGGCCATTCATGACGGAGCGCGCTTCACGGCGCTATCGGCGGAGATCAAGGCGGCAATCGCGCGTGGCGCGCTTTTTGGCCTGACCAGCATCTCCATACTCGCGCTCCTGCCTGTCGTTGCCCGCGATCAATTAGGCGGAGGACCGATCGTTTATGGCATCCTGATGGCTGGCTTCGGGACCGGCGCCTTGTGCGTCGGCATCTGCAACAATGTTTTGAGACGGTCGCTCTCCCAGGAGCGACTGACAATACTGGCATGCATTGCTTGCGCGGCGTGTTGTTTATCTCTTGCTCTCACGTCTTCAGTGGCAGTGGCGGCTATTGCGCTGGCGCTCGGCGGCGCGGGATGGGTTGTCACCTGGACGGGGCTCGACGTAAGCGTTCAATTGGCAAGCCCAAGGTGGGTCGTTGGTCGCACGCTCTCGATCTATTATGCCCTTTCGTCGGGTGGTATCGCGGCCGGCAGTTGGCTGTGGGGTACGGTGGCTGAGAACTATTCGCTTGCCTCAGCCCTGGAGATTTCAGCTGCTGCGCTACTGATGGTCGCGGCCACCGGGTTCCTGTTGCCGATCCGTCAATGGCAAGACTCCGATCAGGATCCTTTTGGCTTCGAGACACCGCAACTCGCTCTCGACCTGAAGCCGAGAAGCGGCCCGATCGTCATCAAGATCGAGTACTCAATACCGGAGGCAAACGTCGAAGCTTTCCTCGATCAGATGCAGGAACGACGGCGAGTGCAAAGCCGTGTCGGCGCCAGGCACTGGAACCTCCAGCGCGATCTTCAGGATTCCTCGCTTTGGACAGAAACCTTCCGCACGCCGACCTGGATGGACTATCTGCGCCTTAACCATCGCCTCACAGCGGCGGACAAGGAATTGGACCAACGTCTGCTCGAATTGAACATGGGTGGAAACCCACCTCTTACTAAACTTTCGATTGAGCGGCCGACCGGGGCAACCCGCAAGCGGGATCAACCGACGCGATTTTTCTTCCGCCGGTGATCGCAGGCTGTTGTCAATAGAGCTTCAAGGGTGAGGGTAGATGACCGGCTTGGTAAGATTTGAGAGGCCAGTTGTGATTCAGATTGGCCGCTATACAGAACGCACCGTGTTCGATGTTAATGATGCGGCCTCCATCCTGCTGCGGGATCTTGCTGGTCGTCAGACGGAGAAGCACAGGGCAGCTATGGACGCCTGTCTGAAGGTTATACGAGGTGAGCTTCATCCACCCGCCGCCCGCAGGGCTTTCGTCGCGGTCGCGCGCGAAGCAAAGATTCTACGCTGCGATTGACTGGAGTGCTCAAGCGGCACCGCCCGGCAACTGGCGGCTGATACGGAAGGCCTGAGGCATGACGTTGCCGCTCTTCTATCTGACACGAGCAGGGCGCAGCAGTTCCTACCCGTCGACTACATCGGGCAAGGTGTCTTCGACGACGCTCAAATTTCGGTCGAAAGCTTCTTTGTCGGATGCGTGGGCCCGGAGAGAGCGCACATTGTTCAGGATCGCCGCCACCGCCGCTTCTTTATCGGGTGCTATCCTTGTCGTGACCGCTTTAGCCGCCAACGCGGAAAAATCTATGGCTGCATAAACTGGTACGGCTACAGCGTCTGTTGATTTCAGCCGTTCTTTTACGATTGCGCGCCGGCCCTGCGGCAGAGCCATACGACCCGCTTTTGCGGCAAATGTCGCGCCGCGCCGCAGGCGCGTCTGCAAGAGGCCTGAGCGGTACGCCGGTGCTTTCGGCACAATAGTTGGGAGCGCAGTAGATTGAACCGCCGCAGAGGAGTCCAACGCACGGCTTTTCGTGCGCGAAGCGTCGGTATAGGCGGGCAGGGGCATGAACGCGCGTTTGGCGAGCTGGCCGTCGGCGAAATAGAAATTGCGCGTGCCGAGGATTGGCAGTTCGCCACGCGGCAAAATGATGACCTTGTTCTTGTCGAGCGTGCGGATTTCATCCGGCCGCATCAGGGGCCGCCGCACTTCCTTTCGGTGGACCGAGCGCGTGTAATAAGTGTCGAACAACGTTGCCTTGGTGCGCGTCACGTCCTTTTGCACGTCCGACGTTTCGCCGAGTTGCTCGGAAACGTAGCGCAGATCGTCAGCGTCCTGCGCACCGAAAAAGATCTGCACGCGAGCGGCGTTGATGAGTGTCTTGCGCCCCTCCTGGCGATAGATCTCGTCTACAGCCTTCAGCGACTGTACGAAAAACCACATCGAAACACCGTTGCCGCCGAGCACGCTCGCCATTTCGGTCACGTTCTCGAGCTTGCCGAGGTTCTGGAACTCGTCGAGCAGCACAAGTACCGGATGCTCGCCGGGCTGCGGCAGACTTTCCGACATGAAGTTCATCATCTGCGTAATCAGGACGTTGAACAACGGTCCAAGCGACGTAATCTGCTCGCGCCGCACGTCGAGATAAAGAGAGATCCGGTCGCGCTTGAGCTTGCGAATATCGAACGTGCTGCGCGACGTAGCTCGCATTAGGCGCTCGTTGAGAAAGGGGGCCATGCCGGTGCGGACGCCGGCGTAGATTCCGGAAAACTGCCGCTCAGACATCTCAAAATATGGCAGCAAGGTTTGCAGCGTGAAATGCGAGCATTCGCGGCGGCGTTCCTCGCGCAGCGAGCCGATGAATTCCAGGAGCGGCTGCTCGGCGCCGTTCATGATCTCGAGGATTGTGGCAAAGGTCTTCTTCTCGTTCGGGATCGCTGGCGATTCCATGACGAAGGACGCTATGCCGGTAAAAAGGAGGCGGGCGTCATTAACCCAATACGGGTCTGAATTTGAGGGCGGTCGCGGAAACAGCGCCGCAGCGATATTGCGAAGGTCAATGTCGCGCTGCGCCGAATCCAGTGAAATAAAGTCCATGGGATTGTAGCATGCGGTGTTGCCGTCGGGATCAGCTGGCGCGAAACGCACCACGCGGCTCATGGTTGAACGGTAGCCGGCGGTGGCCGCATAGGTCTCGCCACGCAGGTCGAGGACCACGAACGAATGCGGCCAGGTCAGGGCGTTCGGGATGATGAGAGAAGTGCCTTTACCGGAGCGCGGCGGCCCTATGACGAATCCGCCGACATCATCGCCATCAATCCACAATTTCTTGCCGCCGATCAGCCTGCGCTGCATCAAGCGGATCTTGCCGGAGCGCTGATCGCGGCCGGGCGACAGAATTCCGGTAAGCCTGCCGCCGGCTCGACCGATGAAGACGCCGCCAACTTTCGTCAGGCCGGTTTTCGATACGTCGCTCATCGTCATGAAGCGAGAATCATTGCGCTTTCTCGGACGCATGAGAAACAAGCTGACCAGTGGCAAGAGAAACCCTAATGCTCCCGCGGCAACGGCGTATTGTACCCGGCCAAAATTCCTCGCTATCGTATCCGCCCAGGCCAGACGAACGACCGGCAAGGGATTGGCGTTCAACTGGTCGAACAGGACGTGGGAGCCAGTCCTGAACCAATCTGTCGCGGCATAGGCGACCGTGAAGGCCAGGGCGCCCAGGGCCATCGCCATGAGCACCATGAAAATTGCTGTTGCGATTTTCTGCATGGATAGACCCCGCTAGATCGTCTCCGCCTTGGTGAACTTGATCTCGCTGATGCCGCGCCGTCCGCCTTCGGTGCGGACCATCTGGACGACCACCGGAATGACCTCGCGCAGGTAGTCGAGGATTTCGCCTCGTGAGAGGCCCGAGCTGCCCTGCATGACCATCAGCGCCAGCCGCTCGTAGGCGGACCGGGCGGAATTGGCATGAACGGTCGTGAGCGAACCGGGATGGCCGGTGTTGATCGCCTGGAGGAATGCGAAGGTTTCAGCGCCGCGCAATTCCCCCAAAAGCAGACGGTCGGGTCGCATGCGAAGCGAGGCTTCGAGCAGCTGTTGGGCGGAGACTTTGGCAAGCCCCTGGTCGCCCTTCGGGGCTATCAAGGTGACGTTGTTGGGAGCCGGCAGCCTCAGTTCGCGGGTGTCTTCGATCGTGATGATCCGCTCATGGGCCGGGATCTCCTTCAAGAGCGCATTCAAGAACGTCGTCTTGCCGGTCGACGTGCCGCCAGAAACGACGATCGAGACACGGTTGCGCACCGCATATTGCAGGAAGTCCATCGGCGAGGTGTCGTGCAACATCTCGACAAGTCGTTTTTCTTCGGTTGACAGCGCCAGGCCGCTGCCCATCGCAGTGTTCTCGAATGCGCCAAGATCCTTGTAGGCAGCAAGGCTCATATCCATGATGACCTGCTTGCGGATCGAGATCGCCCCGCCTTCGGGAGCCGCCGGCGGCAAGATGCATTGGATGCGCTCGCCTGAGGGTAAGGCGGCCGACAGGACCGGTTTTTCTTCGTTGATGACCTGATTTGTCGCCGAGGCGACGCCGGTCGAGATATGCCTAATCCAGCCGGGCGTGACTTCGCGCTTGACGACGTGCTCCATTTCCTTGGCGCCGAGGCGTTCGATGAACAATTCACCCGGCCTGTTGATTGCAATCTCGGAAACGGAATCTTCGTTCAAGTAGGACCATATCGGCTCCAGATGAGCCCGCAGGACCGGGGCTCTCGCCCAAGGGTCGGGGAGGGGATGGACGGCATTCATTTCACCGGGCTCCCATAGCCGGGATAAAAATGATCCTTTGGCGTCGCGTAGAGAGGCGTCGGATCGATCGCCGTCTTCGGCGGCCCACCGGCCTTCAGGCATGCAACTTCTTCCTGGACGGGATCGGCGTATAGGTCCGAGAAATCGAGATCTCGCCGCACCAGCACGACGACCGATGTGCCCTGGTCGACGTAGACTGTCGGGCCAATGTTCTGCGTGTCGCGAAACGCCTCTTGCGCGAGTTGCTGCAAGGCGGTCGATGACTTATCAAACGCGATGCTGCGGGCGTCGCGCTGCGAGCCATTGCCACCATAAGTTACGGTCGTGGTCTCACCTGTTACGGGATCGATTGTCGACACCTGGCGCTGTTGGCCATCTTGCCCGCTATCGCCAAGCGAGGACAGATATTCAGAGACTCCGCCAACGACGGAAAGCATGATGGCGTTGCCGTACCGTGCAACCCAGTGCGTATCGACACGGCCGCCCATGCCGCCGCGGCCGAGCGCGTCGGCACCAGGCGATTTGATGTCGACGGAAATGCCATCCGAGCGGATTACCCTGCTCCAGACGATGAAAACACGCTTTTGACCACGCGCAAGCCCCGAGCGGTATTCTCCGGTCAGGCGCGAGCCCTTCGGAATGAGGATCCGCCTGCCGTCGAGAGAGAAGACATCCTCACGCACAACAGCGCGCACCGCGCCGGGAAGGTCAGTGTTGATCGCGGTTTCCAAATAGCCGCGAATGATCGTGCCTTCAGGGATCAACGCATCGGTGCGTCGGAAGACCCTGGCTTTGACGATGCCGGAAGAACTTGCCTCAGACTGCGCCAGGAATGCCTTGTTGGGATCACTGTCGGCGCCGGGGACCGGAATGATCTGACCGTCGGGCGCGATCTCGACCTGCGCCGCCTGGGCGCCGGCATCCGTCGAGCCGGTTTGATCATTCGTCACCATCTGGTTCGAGCGCAGGCGTTCCCACACCGCTTTTTCGCGCTCGGCGGCCTCTGCGTTACGGCGAGCCTCTTCCTCTGCCGCGGCCTTGCGGCGGGCTTCTTCCGCCTCGGCCTTGCGGCGAGCCTCCTCTGCCGCCATTTGCGCCTCCAGCGCGCGCCGCTGCGCGTCAAGGTCGGCACCCTCCTGCACGGTCTGATCGACATTGGCAGCCTGTTGCGCGCCGCTCTGGTCGGCGGCCGGTGGCGGCACCACGATCTGCTCGATGGTGCCGTCGGCAGGTTGAGGCGGGTCGTTCAACGCCGGCGGGCGGAATTCGGGCGGATTGAAGTTTTCCTCGCCATCGCTGCTAACATCACGCGATACCGGCTCCCGGGGCCAGTTAAGCCATATCAGCGCGCCTACCAACACTACGCCGAGGCCGACCAGGGCGATCCTGGTGCCCACGCCCGCACCGCGGCGCGCGAGCGTCGGGCTGCCGTCCAGTTGGTTATAATCGATCTGGGTCATCACCGCCCTCCGCTGGATCCGAACAGGGTGGAACCGCCTGTCAGTTTCGTTGGACCGTAGACTTGCTCGACGGGATCGATGGCGTTGGGTCGCGCCCGGTTGTAGAGGCAGAGCGTCTTGCCATCGGCCCGCAAGGTGAATTGCTGCGCGACCTTGTCGATGACTGTGTATTTGCCCTGCGTGCGAACGTTGACCAGCGACTCATTGCGCTTGTCGTCGACAACGAAGATCGCCGGAATATCGTCCTTGAACTCCAGAAACACCTTGGTGCCGTCGTCGAATACGGTGCGCGGCTTCAAGCTGTCGTCACCCTTGTAGGCATAGTCGTAATTGAGATCGGCATAGTTCAGGTCCTTCAAATCCGGATCGGCGGCGCTCTCTTTGGCCTGTGAGAGCAGGCGCGCGTTGATATCCTCGTCCGGGTATTTGAACCGGACCTGGAACGATGCCCGGTCACGGCTATTGTCGGTTGCCTGCAGCAGCAAGGAATAGACGCGCCGGTTGGTGACCACGTTGACGTTGGTCCACGCATCGCGCTCCAGCGGCTTTACGAACAGAAATCGCGATCCGCGTTTGGGGATGATCGACCAGCCTTTCGTGTCGCCAGCCGACACGGTTTCGATGACTTCGGTCGGGCTAAGCTCGACCATCGTTGAAATGCCAAGAGCGGCGCGCACCGACGTCACATCGTCATTGTTGAAGGTGACATACCGAATCCGGCCGTCGCGTGCGGCCGCGCCGTGCATCGTGCCGAGCAGAAGGGTGGCCGACAGGGCGAGGCTCACGCGCCATCTCATTGCAGGCTCCCCGCGGCCGGCGCCGATTCCTGGTCGCGGCGGTAATCCGTAACCTGAAATCCCAACGGGTTGTCGAAACGCCATTCGTTCTTGAGCGGCGTTGAGGTGTAGCGGAATTTTATGACCGCCACCCAATTGTCGGCGGTGGACGAGTTGTCCCGCCGCGTCGTCGTGGCAAAGCGCACCGAGGCTGTATTGCGATTGAGCAGGGAAACTGACTTGATCTCGACCGAGACAGTGACATTGCGGCCAAAAATCTTGTCCAGCGAGTGCGGATTTGCAGGCGTGAAAAGCCATGTCAAATCCTTGGACGCGGCGTCGGTCGAATAGAGCTGTGCCAGGTCGTAATTCTGTTTCAGTTCTCGCGAATCGTAGGTTTCGCGGGCCCTGATGTAACGCACAAGATTGGCCGCCGTGACGGCCTCGTTCTGCGATAAATCTCCAGGCTTCAGCGCGCGCATGATCTCGAGGTAGCCCGTCGATTTGTCGACCTCGACAACGTACGGTTCGAACTGCCGGAGTGGCAGGATCAGCACGAGCGCCAGCAGCGACAGCACCGCAACCAGTCCCGAAATGCCGCTGACGATCCAGGCCAATGTACGCGATCGACGCATTGACCTGTGCGTGTCGTCTTCCCAAGTCGCGCCCGCCCTGTAATAGCGCTTGTCGACGAGTTCGCTGCTGCGGTCAGCAGCTGCTTCTACTGGATTTGACAATTTACCATTGCCTCGTTTGCGCGACACATCCTGATCCAGGCCGCGATCGGTGATCGTTCTTGTGTTCTAGGCCAGAGGCCTGGAGTTATCGCGCGCACCTTGCTGGATGGCGGACCGGGTTGCGGCATCCGCCCTAGCTGCTCGCGAAGATCGAAAACTGTTTGCCGCGAGCTGCCGGGCCCCCCGAGCGGCGCGGCCGGCGGCCCATCGCGCGCCGGAATAGCGCACAGCGTTTCTGCCGAAGTTTCTATACGGGTTGTATGCGCCCACGGTGCTGAGATATCCGCCGCCATTCAGGATCGAAGCAATCGACGGTATCTGCATGAGAACGTAGATCCCGATGATCGTCACCAGCACCAAGGGCAGCACCAGCGACATTTTGCTGTCCATGGTCGCTCCGCCGGACGTGGCGGTGTTCAGCGCCGCGTTGACGAGCGAGAAGTAGAAGCCGAGAAAGCCGTAAATCAGGATTTGCTGGATCATCAGAAAGGTGGTCAGCGAAAGGAAGCCTTCGCTCATGCGCGAGGACCAGCGGTAAAGCCAAAGAATGATCCATATCGGCGCCAAGGCCAGCGTAATGAACAACATCACCTTGGCGGCGATGATCGCCGCAATGGCGAGTGCTGCGAAGATGATGGCAGACAGCAGGACGAGCAGCGACAAGAGCGCGCCAAAAATGTCATAGAAGGATCCGCTGTAGACCTGATTGGCTACGTCCTGCGCCCCTTGGTAGAGGTTGTCGATCAGCGCTGGAATTGCTGCCTGGTCGCTAAGCTGATTGCCGGTGGCCCGCGACACGGCGCCGACGATTACCTTACCGACCTCATCTGGAATGGTTTGAACAAGCTGGTATATCGTCGCGGAAAACGTGCCCCATCCGGTCAGCAGCAGATAGATGATGACGGCGCGGCCCAGGCGATAGGCCGCTTCGATTGGCGAAATCGACTCTCGCCCGCTCAGGATCGAATAGCCCCACCACGCGATATAGAGGGTCAGCATCAGGGTGAAGACGTTGCCCATCGCATTGCCCAACTGCATATAGACGGTGCGAACGAAGTCCTCGCCGATGTTGTCAATGCCACCAAGGATGCTTGCGGCGAGACCGTTCATGGATCCTCGTCAATGATGCTTGCGAAAGGCGTTGAATTGACCGGCTTCAGCGCGCCGCATTCGTCGGCGTGGGTATACGACAAAGCCCCGCACGGCGCTTTCAGTTCGCGATTTGCGCATCCAAAAAGCCCTGCGCCGAGCCCAATCACAACGCATATGCGCAGGACTCGCCGCGACAAGCGCTCAGCCTCCGCTCTTGCCGAATTCCGCGAACGGATTGACGGTGCGCGGTGTCATCATCTTCTGCACCTGGCTCTGGCGAAGAAGATCTCCCTTCAGCTTCTCATTAAGGGCAGCGACCGCGCCGTTCTGGACGCCGATCAGTTCGTTGACGGCGCGCGCGTTTTCCAGCTGCATTCGTGTGTTCTGGTCCACCGAACCCTTGACGTCCTGCGACTGCCCGATCTGCCCGCTCGCTGACTGCAGAGACTGTTGGCGCTGGGTAACGCCCTGCGAAGCCTGCGAGGTCAATGCGCTTAGCAGCGAGGCCACATTGACGCTGCCGCCATAGGCGGTGTTGACGGCGCTGGTCTCCTTGCCGGCAATCTGCTGGAGCTGCTTCACCAGTTGTAGGCCATTGATGACCGCGCCGGCGATTTTCTGGATTTCGGGCGACAGGCCACCAAACGAAAGCGCACCGCCGTTCAGGATCGATCCGAACGACGGCGCCTGGGCAATCGACATGTTGCCGCCGAGGCCCATTTGTCCGATGCCAAGCGAACCGTCACGACTGCCGCTGAGAGCCTGCAGGATCTCCTCGCTCTTTTTCAGAATATCCTTGTTGGAGTCCATGATGGAGTTGGTGTTGTCCGCATTCTTGCGGGCGACATCGAGATTGGCGCCATCAATGACGGCAATCTGTGCGTGGGCCGTGCTTGCCCAAAGCGCCAGACTGGCGGCAATCGCGAATTTCTTCATGTCAGCCTCCTATTGCTGTAGCGAATCGATCACGCTGGCAGCGCCAGCAGGGTCAGTGGTGATGATCATCGAGCGGCTGTCGGCTGAGCTTGTTCCCGCGTTCTCAACCGCGCATGGTGGCCATCGGCCGCGATCGATCTTCAACCGTTCCAGTTCCGCGGGATCACAAGAGAACGGGTTTGGAGAGCCGCTCTTCGGCCGTTGCACCAGCTTGGACGACTGCGATGCCTGAACGTTCTGCAACGAGAGAAGTTGGGCCAGCAACGCCGTGAAATCCCCCGCCTGGGCGAGGTACTGGTTGGTGACATCGGCGTTGATCCCACGAGCCGACGAGTTCAGCTCCCAGGCGTCCTTGTATTCGGTCACCTGGCCAACGTTGCCCGCTAGCGCGTCGATTGCAGCGGCGTTGGCGCCCATCTGCGATGAGCTTGCATCAAGGCCGCCAGCCGCCTTCCTGACCGTGCCTATGGCCGCGTCCTGGGCAAAGCCGCCTGCGCCGTCGGCCGTTACGATCGAGAAGGGTGGTGGCGCGGCGGCCGGAGCGTTGCCGCTCGACACATAGTCGTTGAAGTAGCTGTTCCAGCGGCCGACACCGCCGGCCCATTGGTTTTGCTCGCCTGCGTTCGATCCGTTGTAGAAGGAAGCGAGACAGCTGTAATTCGTCGCTCCGCATTGCTTCACGCCCATTCCGAGATATTTGACACCGCCTTCGACATTCTGCTCGTTCACGTCGCGGTCAAGTCCCATGGACTTGCCGGTGCCCTTGGTCAGCTGCATGACGCCTTTGACGCCGGTGTGGCTCCCGGCGCATGTGTCGAAGCGCGATTCCTGATAGGCAACGGAAAGCGCCAGGCCTTCGGGAACGCCGTATTTTTGCGCATAGTAGCGGATTAGCTTTACGTTGCCCGCGTCGCGCTGCAATGCGTCGGCCGGCGACCGGCGAAACATCTGTGAGCGGTATTTGTTCGAATAAGTGCAGACGACGCTTTTCTTCTTGTCGGTTTCGTCGTTCTTGGCTTCATCCGACTTCTTGCTGTGCTGCTCGTCCTCCTGCCGTTTGTCGAGGGTTTGCCCGTCGATCACCGCGATCTGAGCGATAGCCACGCTCATGCTTTCCGCCGTCGCGAGAGCCACGGCCAGACAAGCGCTGCTAAGCCGCTTCGTCATGCTCGTTCTCCCATCCGCAGAAGTATGGCAGCCACATTTCCGGCTCGTCGCCGAAGGCCTCCCGGAGCCGGGCGCATTCCTTGCTGTTGGCTTCGTTCGAGGACAAGACCTTGATAAGATCGGGCATCGCCGACAAATCGAGCTTGGCGACGATCGAGTCGCTGTCGTGCTTGACGAGGAAGGTGCGTGTTTCCTTCGCGGTTCGGCGCACGAACTCGAATTCCTTCGCTGTCAGCGAGAAGCGCTCCATGTAGGACTCCTTGCTCGCCTTCGGGTTGGGGAAGAAAATGTTGGTCTTCGTTTGCTCGATCAGCGACGACGAGATGGAGGAACTGACGACGTCTTCCGCCGTCTGCGTGCCAAAGCCGACCACGCCGTTGCGGCGACGAATGGTCTTCAGCGTCTCGTTGATGAAAGCGGCGAAAACCTCGTCGTCCAGCAGCTTCCAGCCTTCATCGAGGAAGAGCATGATCGGCGAGCCATCGATGACTTCCTCAAGGCGGTGGAAGATGTAGAGCAACGCCGCCGAGCGCAGCTTTCTGTCGCCCAGGATCCTGGTCATGTCGAAGCCGACGACGGGTTTCGAGAAATCGATGAGATCGACGGGATTGTTGAAAAGCCAGCCTTTGTCCTTCGGGTCGAGCCAGGGCTGTATCCGCGCCGCCAGATCGTTCATGCCAGGCATGAGGGAGCCGCGCAGCACTTCCGGCAGCAGGTCGAAGGTCCGCTGTTCACGCGGGACCTTGTAGATCATGTCGACGGCTGCATTGATGACGCGCATCTCCGCCACGTCCAGCGCGCCGCCTTCCGGCGTTAGAATGTAGATGAGCAGATCTTCCAGGAAAGAACGGTTTTCTGCGGTGTCCTCGAGCTGCAATGGCGCGAACCCGGTGGGCTGGGAAGGCTCCATCACCTCGTAGCGCCCGCCCAGCGCTCGAACGAAAATTTCAGCGCCGCGCATATAGTCGAAATAAACGCATCGCGGCCGCGGCATGATGCGCATGGCCTGTGCCATCAGGAACGACAGCACGACGGTCTTGCCCGAGCCGGTCGGGCCGAACACCGTGAAGTGGCCGACATCGTGAACGTGGAAATTGAAATAGTAGGCCGTCTGGCTGGTCGTTTCCAGCAAAGCGATGGGGCGTTTCCAATGCAGCCGCTCACGTTGGCCGGACGGGAAATTGTGTCCGGAGAAAAGACCGGCGAAGTTAAGTGACGAGATCAACGCACGTCGCGCGATGTAGCTGAAATTTCCCGGTAATTGCGCCCAGAACGCCAATTCCGTGTTCAGCGTCTCGCGAACCGGCACGATCGACATGCGCGAAAGCTCGGCGGTGATGTCGGATAGCGCACGGTTGAGGCCAGTCATGTCGGGCGCCAATGCCATGACGCTCATGTGATGTTGTCCGAAGACGACTTCGCCGCCGGCCAGCTTGTCGGCGCCGTCGTGGACGGACTCCTCGACCGTCGTGCCCGCCTCGTCCGAGCCCTCGACCTGGTTGGCGATCGTGTTGATCCTGCGCATCGCGGTTACACGGTCTTCGATCGCGAAACTCTGCGTCAGGACAAACTCATGTGGCAGGCGCAACAGACCGTCCAATGAGCCCGGAGCGGTGAACGGTGGGTATTCCTTGATCGATACCATGGCGCCGAGTTTGGCGGCGTCCGGCCCGCGAAGTTCCAGCGCGGATTTTCCGAAAAACAGCTGTCGTGTCGCCAGCACATCGCCAAGGCTCATGCGCGGCAAAGGCATTTCCACGTCGACGCCGCCGGCGAGGATCTTCGCCAAAAATTCCGCCGGCTCGGAAAAGAAGCTGTCGCGGCGCTTCACGACGCCGAGAAGACGCGCACCATAAGCCGTGAAATCCTTGACGACGCCCTCGAGAACGTCATGCAGTTCGGCCATCGCCTCTTCGCGGGTTTCTTCGCCCGCGGTGCTGATGCGGAACGCATTGAGCGCCTTGTCCACCCAGCCGACGCGGCCGACCATCGGTCGGCGTATGACTGCCAGATACGCTTCGTTGACGAACAGGTTTTTCGCCCCAAGCTCATCCATGTAGCGGGCGTCGAGCTCGGCCACGAAAGGATTGTCAAAGTCGCCTTCAATCTCCGGTGTGACCTGGCGGCGGATGATCGTTGTGTAGACCGCGAAGCGAGAGGTCGAGAGATTGCGGAAAGTCGTGTTGCGGTTGAACATGCGGCTGTTCAGCTCGGCCTGGTCCATCGTCTGGAACGGCAGGCCACTGAGTTGGATGACGCCGACAAGAAAGCCGCTCTTCGTCACGATCAGATTGTCATCGACATGGCGAAGGTACGGGATGTGCATCGCCGCGGGCTTTTCACGGCGGCGCTCACGGCCAAATTTCAGGTCGGCATCGAGGCTCATGGCGAATAGCTCCTGGCGCCCCAAAAAGTAAGGTTCGCCACCGCTCCGCGTTTGGAGACGCACCGCTCGAAAATATGAAACATGTAGGGGTCGCGCTGGCACAGATATGCGCTAACCAGATGCACCACGCCGAACACGCCAATGCCGAGCATGAAGCTGCTCGTGGCAATGAAGCCGATCACCGCCAGGATCCCGTTCAGTGCAAAGACCTCATAGCGCACCCCCCATTTCATCGGGGGGCGCGTTAGTGGCAGACTGACCGGCTCGACATAGACTTCCTCATCATCCATGCCTCAGCTGCCTCCGGCGGTCGCGCGAACCGCATCCACCAGCTGGGCAGCGCCGAAGATCAGAGCGATGCCAATGATGATGGAAAAGGCCATCATCCACGCCAGTCGGCCAGTCATGGCGAGGAAGCCGAGAAAACAGACCGCGATGATGGCGAATGAACGCGCTATGTTGCCCTGCAGAACTCCGACGAACCACTCCAGCACATTTTCGACCGGTGCCGCCGACTGGGCATACGCAGTGGCTGGCGCGAGAGCTATTCCGACCGCCGAGGCCAAGGCCAGTTTCAGGGCAAATTTGCCCGCTTTCCTGTATTCCACCCTTGGCTCCTTTCAGTTGCCGAAATCCATGACATGACCTTCCTGCCAAGCGTCCTCGCTTGCTGGCGGTGCGGCCGCGAGCGTTTCGGATTTGGCCGGGGCAGACTTCTTCACGACACCGCCGAACTTCCAGCGGTTCAGTATTTTCACGATGTATTCCGCCGTCTCCGGATTCACCGGAATGCCCTGCGCCTTGTAGACTCTGTTGGGCCCGGCGTTGTAAGCCGCCAGCATCAGCAGCGGATCCTGGAACTCGTCATAGAGTGACTTCAGATGGCGGAGGCCAGCCCGTACATTTGCCTCTGTGTCGCAACGGTCGCTCACGCCGAGATCGGCCGCCGTGCCTGGCATCAGCTGCATGATCCCTAGGGCTCCGGCCTTCGACGGACCCTGACTGGCGCCGAGATCGCTTTCGGCCCATGCAATTGCCTCGGCCAGATCGGCGTCGAACCCTTCCTCTTGCGCGATTGAACGCACAAGTTGGGAGACCTCAGCACGATTTCCGGTCGTACACGCCCCCGGCCTTTGCGCCCCGACCGCGGCAACGGCTTGCGCCGGTGTTGCAAAGGCAACGCGGTCTGATGCCAGGTCCTGGCCGTGCGCATTGAACGGCATCGTGGCGCCACACAGGGTGAGCAGGAGAGCGAATCGAGCGTTCATAGTGTCGCCAAAATTTAACACTTTACTATGGCTACACGCAGCCCTAGTAAAGTGTCAACACTGTATGTAATCGCAAGGACGGATTTCGATGAGACAGACGGCCCTTTGCATGGTTTTGCTGCTTCAGGGCACCGCGGCTTATGCTGCCGGCGCCGACGCCCCGAGTGCCTTTGCCCAGCCGTCGGAGCACTACCTGCTCCAGTTTGCCAAGCCGGGCGAGAAGGTGTTCGTCTATGAACGCTATGAAGCAAAAGGCGCGCTCTTTCAGCGCGATGCGGCCGCCCTTATCTCGCCGGTTAAGGTGCCGTCGGCGACCGAGCGCGTCATCAACGGCGTGACGTATCGACTGCGCGGCCTCGCGGCCTGCCCAAAACCGAAGATTACCTACAAGACGCAGCAATGGGACTGCACGGAGGCCGCGCGGGACTATGAAGGGGCAATCTACAACGATCGTGCATCTGTCGTGCTTTGCAAAACACTTGTGCTGCAAAGCAGGAAGGGTGAACCCGATGCGGTGTCATGTTTCTCGCTCGTGGGTGCGGGCAATGCAAACGACCCGTACAACGTCGCCTACGACGATGACGAAATGGTTTTTTTCGACATGGCGGCAATCGGACGTAACAAGGACGGCAAGTCGCTGCGCCCCGATCTCGAGCATTCCGCCGACCTCGGTGGACAGTTCCAGGAATGAAGCAGGCGAGCTTCGCAGTGCTGGCCGCATTTGGTTTGTGCGCTTCGGCCCAGGCCCAGGAGGCATCCGAGTCTGCCGTGCCAACGCCCTTCGCGGTATCGAAATCGGCTCAACTGCTGACCGGAGATACCTGGCGTGACGGAGATCACCTTTTCCGCCTCTATGGCGTCCAGTCATGTCTTCGAGGCACGTCAGCTGAAGAGCCAAATGGTAACAAAATCGATTGCGGGAACACCTCGCTGGCGCACCTGGCTGCCCTGTTCGATAGCGCCGCGGTTACATGCCAGCCAATCGGCTATGCCCTCGACAAGGCGGTTTTTGTCGTGTGCGGTGCGCAGCTCAATGGCGAAACAATCGACGTTGGCACAGCGCTCATAGCGACCGGATACGCGTTTGCCGCAACGACAGCAAAGGGCAAAGCCGTCAATGAGAACTACCTCGTCGCGGAAATCAACGCTAAGATGAAACGTGCAGGTTTGTGGGGCACGACGTTTGAGCATCCTGTGCAACTGCTGCTGAGCCAAGTATCGAAGAGACAACAATGAAGCATGACGATGAAGCGCACAGATATTATTATCCCGTCGAAGGACGCGGTGACGGTGCTATTGGTGGAGCCGCTGCATTCATCGCGATCATATTGGTGCCGGCAGGACTCTATGCGGCCTGGAATACCGTGGTCTCATGGATTTCGACGATCTTTTCTTAGGGCTGCAGTTTCGTGAAGGAACCGAGCAACGCGCGCCAATCGTCGACATCAATCTCGCACCAGCCATGAGCCGTCAGCCGTTGGAAGTAAGCAGCCTTCATTTTCATTTCCGCGATAGTGGCTACTGGAGCAGTGGCAGCACGCCTTCGCACAGCGGCCTCCTCCGCCATGGCCGCGTCCAGTCTCTCACCCAGCACGATCGCGTCCGGCCCTTCGGCCCCCATCCATCGCTTGCCGATAAGTTCAAGCGTGGCGACGCTTTGACGATGTTCCGCAATCAGTTTCGCGACGCCTTCAGCCGCTGCCATCTTTCCATCGCTGCAGACCTGTTGAAGAGGCATCGTCATCGCCCTGGCGTTCTTCGGTTACATACTGGTACCTCTCGAAATGAGGAAAAAGGGGCGACACCATCCCTTTTTTGAAGCGACGAATTCTGCGAGATAGGGGCGGGGGGCGCCTGCGTAAAGGAACTGGCTTCCGATGTTTCGTGCCCTGGTGGTCGAAGACCAGACACTAATGCGTCTGGCACTGATGAACGAAGTGCAAGCGAGCTTCGAAAAATGCGTCGTCCTGGGTGCTGAGACGCTGACGATCGCCACTGCCGAGCTTCAAAACAATTATTTTGATCTGGTCGTCATCGATCCTGGCTTGCCTGGCTTTGATCCCACCTCACAGGGGGATCGCGTCGCAGTCGTTGACAAGATCATCGAGGCTTCACCCAGTGCAATTCATATTGTCATCACCGGTTCCGATAACCGTTGCGAGGCAGATGGCTTTCGGCAAATTGGCGCTGCCGCTTATCTCGGCAAGACCGGTCTTGCGCCCGGCGTGTTCAGCGACGTGCTGGACGATATTTCCACCAAGGGGTTCTCCTTGCGCCTTTCGCGGGTTGTCATGACCAAACCCGATTACCGATTTTCAGCCCTTACACCGCGCGAGCAGGAGGCCATCGACATGATGGCGCACCGTGCACCCGGCGTGAAACGCACGGAGATCTTTTCTCTCATGGCCGATCGCCTTGCCATTGAGCCCGGCTCGGCCGAGAAATACTACAAGCAGGCTCGCGCCAAGCTCATGCGGCAAGGCCATCGGCTCCCGCGGGGGCTGTGAGCCAATGGCGCCCATGATCGTCCATGGAATCAAGGTTCCTGTCGCACCACAGGATGTTTCGCCGGTTATCTGGCGAGCGCTTCAAAGCCAGAGCTATGAGGCTAAGGAGGCGAAGTGGATCTTCAGGGCGGTCAAGGCGCGCGATCGCGTACTGGAGCTAGGGTCGGGTATCGGCATCATCACCGCACTGATCGCGAAAATCCCCGGCGTTCAGGTATGGGCTTTTGAAGCAAATCCCGCAACGGCGGAGCTAGCGAAACGCGTGATAGCGGCGAACGATCTCGACAATGTCACATATTCCCAGGGTATCCTCACAGCCGGCCCGCCGCGGTCCTTCACCTTCTACGTTCGCCGCGACCTTTGGATGTCTTCCACGGACAAAGACCAAGGACCCTACGAGCGCGAACTTTCGATCGTCTCGGCCGACGTCGATCGTTTCATCACCGATCATCGAATAAACGCCCTCGTCATGGACATTGAAGGTGCTGAGAAAGAACTTCTGCAGGATGCCGAGCTGCCCGGGGTCGAGCGCATCTTTCTTGAGCTGCACGACCATCTCTATGGCCTTGACGGCATCCGAGACATCACGCTTGCACTGGCAGAAAAGGGATTTGCCTACGATCCGCGGGGCTCCCGAGGACCTTGCGTGCTCTTCGCCAAGAACGATGGACCCCGCGAATACGAGGATGTGGAAGATGTTGCGTAATGCTCTCGCCGTTATATTTGCCGTGGCCCTTCCGCTCGCCAGCGCCGCCGAGGAAATTCCGCTCGATCCCAACGAAGTGTCGGTTCAAGACGCCAGCGGCAAGACTGTCGCCGTTTTTTCAGTAAAGCAGCTGCGGGCAGACTTTCCACAACAGACCTATGACACGCGTACGCCTTGGACGAGCGACAACGAGAAAATCGAATATCGTGGGCCGCTGCTTGCAAATGTGCTTGCCAAGGCCGGAGTCACCGCCGTGCAGGAGGTCAAAGTTGTCGCCTATGACAACTTCGTTTCCGACATTCATATGGACGAAATCCGGTCTTATAATCCGATCCTGGCGATCGAACGTCGTTGCAACGAGAGTGACAAGGCCGGCTCGCATTGCCCGCCGGGCCAGGATTTCCGCCCGATCAGCATGGTAGAGAAAGGCCCCATCTTCATTGTTTGGCCCTTCGACCAATTGCCTGTTTCATATGTTCCCGCAAGAAACTCGATCTGGGTGTTTTTCCCAGTTATCCTGCGCGCCACGCAATGAAGTTCTTAAACGGCGGTTTGCTCACTGTTCTGCCGTATCTCGGTATGGCTGCAGCGCTTGGGCTGAGTGCGTGGACATTCATGCAATCGAACCGCTACCGTCAGGAGACGGATGCCATCCTCAATCAGACTTTCGAGATTCAGTGGCGCGCGGCACAGATTCGCGAGCGCCTTATACGAGTCTATGGCTATCTTCGCATTGCCGACGAGACGGGCAAGCTTGATGCGGACATCGATCGACAAATGGCGTTGGTGAACGTCAACGTCGCGCAGTTGGAAAACCTGCCCTATCTGAACCGCTTTTTTCCCGACCACGATGCCGAACTCCTGGGCCGAATTGGCCTAACCCTCGAACAGAAAATTGCCCCTCTTGTGTCAGCGCGTACAAACTACACCCAAGCCATTGCCGACATGGCCAAGCTGGAACAGTCAATTTACGAGATTTCCAGCTCTACCGTTGATCACAGTGCCACCTTGCAGCAGACCGCCAGCATCGACATTGCGGCCTCGCGCAACTGGTTCACCTTTGCCATCGCACTTGGCCTGGGTGCCACCTTTTATCTCGTTATCCATCAGCGCTATGCTTTGGCCAATCGCCGTGACCAGCATATGCGCTCGTTCGCTTCGCTCTTTGCGCATATGACCCGATCGCGGGTTACAGCCTTGAGGCTGTTCCTTGAGCACGCACAACCAGACAAGCAACCGAGCGGCGAAATGCTTGAGGCTGCGCGCAGTGCTGCTACTGAACTGGAATCGATCACCAACAGTGTCCTTCAGATCGCCTATGCGCCACAGGATTCCAGCACCGTGGCGCTCGGCCCACTCCTCGAGGATCTCGCGCACGATCGCAGCAGTTTGGTGCAAGTTTTGGTCGATCCTAAAGCACGTCTGCAACCTGTTCCGGCGACGCCGTTACGGTTGGTCGTTAATGAGCTGATAGAAAACGCTCTTGCCGCTCTATCCGGCACCAGAGACGCCCCAATTCTCATCTCCGCGACAGTCAAGCGACGTCCCTTCCTCCTGCGCAATTACCTCGTACTAGATGTGGCGGACAACGGCGCAGGCATGTCGCCTGCAATCGTTGTGAAGGCAACTACACCTTTCTTTTCAACGCGAGCTGGAAATCATACTGGCCTTGGACTGACCGCATGTTCCCAGATGGTCTCGACGCTGAAAGGAAGGCTCATCATCAACAGCGCTCCCGGTGCCGGCACAACCGTAGAGATCAGGATTCCGGTGCATTCGACTGCCGCCACGTCATGGCAGTCGTTCCTCAGGCGCGGGCGAAAAAAGGTACACACGTGGCGCGCCTAATTGTCAGCTCTGCTCCATTTTCACCTGAATTGCACCGGTATGCGCTATTACGGCGAAAACCTGCCAGGCATTCTGTCTAGCGCAGCTTAGACGGATGATGACGCTGGAAGTTCACGGCACTCTGAAATGAGAACCTACGCCTCCGGGTGCGTCAGAAACAGGTGGATCAGCTGACGGCGGGACCTTATCGGAAAAGAGGAAGGTCGCTGGATCAAGTTTCAACGCCTTGGCGATCGCGGCAATCGTGTCGACGCTGATATTGCCGCTTGCGCGTTCCAATTTCATGAATGTCGCCTCCGCCACGCCGATGAGCTCGGCCATCTCATAGCGGAGCAAAGTGCGTCGTTTTCGCTCAATGTCGATGATGTGCGCCAGACGCTTGCGGATCGCATTTTCGTCCAACTGATGCGCCCATTGGGTAAGTTTTTTTCCGCCCGCGAGCAGGTCTGCAACTGACACATGCAAGCCGCTTGCCATGATTTGCAACGTGGTCAGGGTGACATTGTTTTTCTGTCGCACGGTCTGGATGTAGGTTCGATACGCCAGTTTTTCGCCCTCGGCGGTCCGAAACAGCTCGGCCATGTGCATGTGGGATAGGCCACGTCTGGCTCTCTCCCGCTCGAGCGCCAGAGCAATGTTGGCGCGCAACGGGTTGTTGACCAGGCCCGCGTCGTCTCGTTTCATAAATCGATGTAGTCGCACAACCTGCCTTCTCGATCTGTCCTTTTTCGCGCGGATGATCCATAGTAAAGTATCAGAAACCGCAGCGAGGAAAAGGCTATGATCGTACTGAAATATCTCTTGGTGGGTGCCGCCGCCGTCGCGGGCGCCGCGGCTCTTCCATCCCAATCACAGGCATCGGAATGGGGCTGTCAGGTCCTCCTCTGCCTGTCCGGTGACTGGCAGGGCACTCCTTCTTGCCACCCGCCAACCTACAAGTTGATTGCGGCGATGAAAGCGCCGGGTTTTAACTGGCCGACCTGTCCACAAGCCAACTCCAGCGCCGCGAGATTCGAGAAGTATGAGGATTGTCCAGCTGGCTGGCAAGCAGCTGGCAGCTACGACTCCGATCGGCCAGGAATGATGCAAGAACGGAACATCTGTCGTATCAGCTCCGACAGGCTCACGCTGCCCGTCACTTTCACGAATAGTCGTCTCGGCCAAGACCATGACAACGGATCTCGACAGGCCCAGATCGAAATCAACGGTAGGTTGGTGACGGCAAAAATCCAGATCACGGGCAACGATAGAGGGCATTCCCTTGGTAATGGCCCCACCTACTACACCATCTCTCGGCCGGTGCGCGGAAAGCCCTGGTTCATCGAGTATGACGACGCGAACGGCATGCGCCAGAAAAGCTGGTTCAATCTCAACATGCCACAAGCCAGGCGATCACGCAGGATGAGTCGCCATGAGGATCACAAGGCGTGTCTGTCCGGTTCATTCACCCCGACGCCAGCGATAGCTTCGAGACAGCAATACGGTACTGGATCAGGGAAGGGTAATAAGTGTTGAAGGCGCTGCTCCTGTCGACTGCGATAATGGGCCCATGGGCAGGCTTGGCGGTGGCTAGCCAGAGCGAGAAGCCGCGATCGAGCGCGGACAATCCGATGTGGCCCGCTTCACTGAAATGGGACTGCAAGACCGCCGCCAAAATCGTGTGTGAGCGTGACGGCAGTTGCACAGTGGCCGAGGACCATACTAGGTTTGTGCTGAACTATGGCAGCAACGAAGCTGAGTTCCCGGCCAGCAATGTCAGGATCAAACGGCACTATCAACAGACCGTGCAGGCAAGCCCTTTGCAGCAGGAAGTTAAAGTCGAACTGGCTGACAATCGCGTTCTTTGGCTGACGGCCGTGGATGCCAGCCGCACTTATTCGGAAGCCTGGGTCGGCGCAATGAGCGAGTTGAAGGGCGGCGCGGTACTCATGGAATCCGAGGGCGTCTATTGTATGCCGCACAAGTGAGTGAGCCGAGAGGGAAGGCGAGCGAAAACCGATATGTTCTGACCTCGGGCGCCAGCCCCGGCGTTTCAGAAAAGTCCGGCATAACCGTCTTCCCGGTCTAGTTTCATCAGACGATCAGCCGTCGACTCCTGCGCAGCGGCGTCCTGACCCATCACGGCCAGCGCAGCGAACAGCCCAACAGATTTCCTCATCCAAGTCCCCTCACGCCAAGGACCAAGAACGTTTTGCCTTGCCTGACGAGAGCTGGGTGAGGATGGTCAGGAGGTCTTGCATGACTAACCTGTCAACAATGAAACGAACGTTCCATGGCACGGTGCTCGAGCGCATCGTGGTGGTGGGGCTGGGCGGCCTGCCCCTGACCGCAACGATCGACAATCTGCCGGAAGCGTATCCGGGCGGACAAGTCGCGCGAGGCGGGCGCCTGGGCCTGCTCGGCAATCGCGACATCATGGATACGCCGTTCAACCTAGGCAGCTACACGGCGCAAACGATCGAGGATCAGGGCGCACGCAGGGTGGACGACGTGATGATCAATGATCCTTGGTACGGAGCACCCATTCAACCGGCGGGATATTGGATTCCTTCTACATTCGCGGCTTTCCGATCAATGAAGGAAATTTTGGCGAGGTCGCGTTCGATGGTGTGTTCGGGGTCGCGCCGACCTATCGCTTGTTCACCGATTATATCGAGCGATCGAGGTTCTCAAAGGACCGGTGGCGCTCCTTTATGGCATCGCGCCGAACAGCAGTCTCGGGGGGTACGACCAATATCATCCCCAGCGCGCGGGCCGAGGTCGATCTGACACGGTCGAGCCCCCAGGGCGGCGGGCATCTCGATGTGAGCGGGTGTTTCGGCGCCGAGCGGCAGTTCGGGGCCCGATTCAACGGCAGCTATCACGGCGGCGACGCCGATCAACGACCAAAAGCGCGACGTGCCGGTGGTGACAATCTGCGGCGCGGGCCGCACCGGGCAACGGAGCGCCGATCGCCACGATCAAGCCTGGCCGGTCTGCCCTCGCGGTTTGCCGCCAATCGGATGTTATAGCTAATGCTAATGACGCGTCAGCACGCCGATTTTCTCACCGGTCCGGGAAAATCGGAAGATAATTCCTTATCTCTATAGATTTCGTCGAATATCGTCCGATCCCGACTTGGTAAGCGGCCATCCCCTTGGTGGAACAGGAGATCGACGAAGTGGCAAGAATTTCGGTTCTCGGCATATCGGGTGGCGTAAGCACGCCATCGCGCACGACTGCGGTGGTGAGCGCACTGGTCAAGGCGATCGCGCAGCGCACCCCGGCGGACACCGGCCTGATCGAAATCACCGAGGCGGCGCCTTCGATTTTCGCCGGGCTGTCTCGTCGTGCGCTCGGCGCGTCTGGCGAAGCGATCATCCAGCGTGTCGAGAAGGCCGACCTGCTCGTGGTCGGAACGCCGGTCTATCGGGCGTCCTACACCGGCGCTCTCAAGCACCTGTTCGACCTCGTCGATCATCGTGCACTGACGGGCAAGACCGTGCTTCTCGCGGCAACCGGCGGAAGTCCATACCATGGCCTGGTTCTCGAACATCAGCTCCGGCCATTGTTCGGTTTTTTCGGGGCCGTCACGGTCCCGACCGGCGTCTACGGCGCGCCCGACGATTTCGTCGATGCCAAGATCGTCGGCGCGGCGATTATCGAGCGCATCTCACGGGCCGCTACCGAAGCGATTTCCTTGCTTAATTCCAGTGATGCAAACACTGCCGTCGCCACGCGCGTCGGTTGAAGCCAATCAAAAGGGGAAACGAACGAAATGACCTCGAATTCCGACAACGTGAAATTCGCCTACTGGGTCCCGAACGTCTCGGGCGGCCTGGTCATCTCCAACATCGAGCAGCGGACCGGCTGGGACATCGACTATAACCGCAAGCTCGCCCAGATCGCCGAGGCCAACGGCTTCGACTACGCGCTGAGCCAAATACGCTTCACGGCCGGCTATGGCGCCGACAACCAGCACGAATCGGTATCGTTCAGCCATGCCTTGCTTGCGGCGACCACAACGCTGAAAGTCATCGCGGCGATCCTGCCCGGCCCATGGAATCCAGCGCTGGCGGCCAAGCAGATAGCCACCATCAACCACCTGACCAATGGCCGTGTCGCCGTCAATGTCGTCAGCGGCTGGTTCCGCGGTGAGTTCGCCGCCATCGGCGAGCTGTGGCTCGACCATGACGAGCGCTATCGCCGTTCGGAGGAATTCATCCGTGCGCTGCGCGGCATCTGGACTGAGGACAATTTCACTCTGAAGGGCGACTTCTATCGCTTTACCAACTACTCGATGAAGCCGAAGCCGATCGATCCGCAGCCGGAGATCTTCCAGGGCGGCTCATCACGCGCGGCGCGCGACATGGCTGCGCGGGTTTCCGACTGGTATTTCACCAACGGCAACACGCCGGAAGAGATCAAGAAGCAGGTTGACGACATCAAGACCAAGGCGAAGGCCAATGGCCACAAGGTCAAGATCGGCGTCAACGCCTTTGCCATCGCTCGCGAAACCGAGGCAGAAGCGCGCACCGTGCTCGACGAGATCATCGCCAAGGCCAATCCGGAGGCGGTGCAGGGTTTCGCCGATCAGGTCAAGAATGCCGGCAAGGCGTCGCCGGAAGGCGAGGGTAACTGGGCGAAATCCTCGTTCGAGGATCTTGTCCAATACAATGACGGCTTCCGCAGCAATCTCATCGGCACGCCGGAACAGATTGCCGAACGCATCCTCAAGCTGAAGGATGCCGGCGCGGATCTGATACTGCTCGGCTTCCTGCATTTCCAGGAAGAGGTGGAGTTCTTCGGCAAGCGCGTCATCCCTCTGGTGCGCGAACTGGAAGCGGCGCGCGACAGGGAGCTCGTCGCCGCGGAATAGGACACGCGCGGCCTCCAGGCCGCCGCCCGCACGCCTTCAAAATCAGGGACGTTTCATGATTGGTGCTTCGCTGGGAGCCGCCGCATACGAGCGCGCGCCCGAAATTTCCGGCATTCTTGCTGGTGCTGGTCCCGTCGAGGACACGCGCCCGGCGCGCCTGTCGGCAAAGGCTGATGCGATCCTGGCGCTGGGCGGGATCAGCATTTCCTTTGGTGGCGTCACGGCACTGCGGGATGTCGACCTCGAGGTCAAAAGCCGCGAGATCCGCGCTGTGATCGGTCCCAATGGCGCCGGCAAATCCTCCCTGATCAACATCATCAGCGGCCTCTATCACGCCGATCAGGGCAAGATCGCGATCGATGGCCAGTCCTTCTCCCGGGTGTCGGCAAGCCGTCTGGCACGGCTCGGCGTCGCGCGTACCTTCCAGAACCTGGCACTGTTCGGTGGGCTTTCAGTGCGCGACAACATCGCGTCGGGCCGCGTCCACACCCGGCGCGCCAGCTTTGTCGAACATATCGCCGGTCTACCGCGCGCCCGGCGCGAAGATGCCGCGATCGCTGAAAAGGTCGACCAGACAATCGCCTTCCTGCATCTCGAGGCCGTCGCCGATCGCCTGGTCGCGACGCTGCCCTACGGCCTGCAGAAGCGGGTCGAACTGGCGCGCGCGCTCGTCGCCGAGCCGAAGATCCTGCTGCTCGACGAGCCGATGGCCGGCATGACGGCGACCGAGAAGGCCGAGATGGCCGGTTTCGTGCGCGCAGCGCGCGACCGCCACGACGTCACCATCATCCTCATCGAACACGATATCGGCGTGGTCATGGGGCTCTCCGACCGCGTCGCCGTGCTCGACTACGGCCGCAAGATCGCCGACGGGACACCGGCCGAGGTCAGGGCCAATCCGGCGGTGATCCGGGCCTATATCGGCACCGCCGAAGGCGAAGATGGCAAGGGCGTCTGATGAGCTACTATGATTTCCTCTTCGTCATCGAGGTGCTGGTCGGTGGCTTGCTCTCAGGCGTCATGTATTCGCTCGTCGCCATCGGTTTCGTGCTGATCTACAAGACGTCGGGCGTGCTGAACTTCGCGCAAGGGTCGATGGTGCTGTTCGCCGCACTCACCTTTGTCAGCCTTGTCGAACGCGGCATCCCGTTTGCGCTTTCAATGCTCATTACCCTCGCGGTCATGGTTGCGCTGGGCTTCACCATCGAGCGAACTGTGCTGAGGCCGCTGGTCAATCGCTCGCCGATGACGCTGTTCATGGCCACGCTTGGCCTGTCTTACATCATTGAAGGCGCTGCCCAGTTGGTGTGGGGCACACAGGTGCACGGGCTCGATCTCGGCATCGACGACACGCCGTTCGAGGTCGGCGGTATCCTGATATCGTCGTTCGATCTTCTTGCTGCAGGCATTGCCGCGGCGATGGTCGCCGGCTTGAGCGCATTCTTCTATTGGACCCGCGTCGGCCTAGCGTTTCGCGCCGTCGCAGACGACCAGTTCGCGGCGCTCGCCGTCGGGCTGCGGCTGCCCCGGATCTGGGGAACGGTGTGGACGGCCGCGGGGTTCGTGGCACTGGTCGCGGGGCTCTTGTGGGGCGCGCGCCTCGGCGTCCAGTTCTCGCTGTCGCTGATCGTGCTGAAGGCGCTGCCGGTGCTGGTGCTTGGCGGCTTCGATTCTATCCTCGGCGCCATCGTCGGCGGCCTCATCATCGGCGCCAGCGAGAAGCTCGCCGAGGTCTACCTCGGACCCTTTGTCGGTGGCGGCATCGAAGGCTGGTTCGCCTATGCGCTGGCGCTGGTCGTCCTGCTGGTGCGCCCCTCCGGCCTGTTTGGCCAGAAGACTGTCGAAAGGGTCTGACCGATGGCCGTGCAAGCGCTCGATGCGGCAAGGCTTCCCATCGACTGGCAGAGGTTAGCTCTGCCCGTCGCCCTGATTGCCGTGGCCTACGGCCTGATCCCCGCCTATGCGTCGAGCTATCTCGTCGAGGCGATCCTGCTGCCGTTCCTTGCG
>NZ_JAMYTF010000045.1:0-38460 GCF_040322295.1 Mesorhizobium sp. M0159 | reverse complement strand
GATCTTGGATGCCGGCACGCCGCTCATCTCCGACCCCGGCTACCGGCTGGTCGGTGAGGCGCTGGAACGCGGCATTCGTGTCGTGCCGATCCCCGGCCCATCAGCAGCACTTGCCGCTTTGACGGCATCCGGCCTGCCCTCGGACGCGTTTCTGTTTGCCGGCTTCCTGCCGGTGAAGACCGGGCAGCGGCTGACGCGGCTGGAAGCGCTGAAGGCGGTGCCGGCAACGTTGATCTTCTTCGAATCGCCGCGCCGGCTGGCCGAGACGCTCAGTGCCATGGTCGAGGTGCTGGGCGGTGCCCGCAAGGCGGCCATCGGCCGCGAGCTGACCAAGACCTTCGAGGAGATGCGGACCGGCACCCTGCAGTCGCTCGCCAGCCATTACGCCGCAGCTGATACGCCGAAAGGCGAAATCGTCATCTGCGTCGGCCTGGCGGATGTTGTCGCTGATGAGCCTGAAGACATCGACCGGCTGCTGCTTTCGCTCGCCGCCGAGATGCCGGCCTCCAAGGCAGCGGCGGAAGCCGCCAAGATGACGGGTGGCCAGAAGCAGACGCTCTATCGTCGGCTGCTCGACCTCAAGAATGCCGGAAGAGACGGCGATGGCTGAACGGCCGAGCGCCAGCCGGCAAAAGGCCTACCGGCGCGGCCATCACGGCGAATGGCTGGCGGCGGCGGCGCTGATGCTGAAAGGCTACCGAATTCTTGCCCGCCGCCACCGCACCAGGTTCGGCGAGATCGACCTGATCGCGCGGCGTGGCGATCTGGTGCTGATCGTCGAGGTCAAGGCGCGCCGCACGCTGATGGAGGCAATGGAAGCCGTCGGTCGCGAATCGGAGCACCGCATCGAAGGCGCCGCCGATTTCTGGCTGTCGCGCCAATCCGACTACGGAAAATTATCGGTGCGCTTCGACATGATGGCGGTGCTGCCGTGGCGCTGGCCGGTGCATGTCGAGAACGTTTTCTACGGGCGGAACTAGGCTATTCCCGAAGTGGGGCCGTTTTGCTGCGCCTGCGGTTCAGATCATGGTTTGCCGATCTGTCAAGCATCCGCCCAGCGCTGACTGGAACAAAACCGTTCCTGCGTTGTTCCCCAATCGTCCTGATGTTCGACGGGCTGGTTCAAATGCCGGCCAGGGCAGTCCTCGTGGTAGCTATGCGAGGACAAAGGGATGGCGAGGTAAATGGATCCCGACGATCTCAACCCGGAACGGATCGTCACCGTGTTCGGCGGAACTGGCTTTCTCGGGCGCAGGATCGTGAAGCGGCTCCTGGAAAGAGGTTTCACGGTGCGCGCCGCATCTCGCCATCCGGCTCGCGTGGCCTTGGTCTTTTCCTCGATTACAAGGATGCCCGAAGCAGTCGAGGCGGATATATTGGATGCGTCCTCGATCGGGTCGGCCATTACCGGATCACAGGCGGTCGTGAATGCCGTCAGTCTTTACGTCGAGCAGGGCGTCCAGACCTTTGAACGCGTGCATGTGAAAGCCGCGGCCGATCTCGCTGCCGCGTCGCGCGACCGCGCGATCGACCAGTTCGTCCAGATTTCAGGGATCGGCTCCGATCCTCAATCGGATTCGAATTACATAAGGGCGCGTGGGCGCGGAGAAGGTGCCGTGGAAAGCGCATTTCCCGGCGCTTTCATTGTGCGTCCCGCCGTCATGACGGGACCTGACGACGCTTTCCTCACGACCATTGTGAGGATGATACGCCTCCTGCCGGTCTATCCGCTGTTCGGCGATGGTGGCACACGGCTTCAGCCGGTCTATGTGGCAGACGTCGCAGAAGCAGTGAGCCGGCTGATCGACGGGCGAACCCAGGGTTCATCCATATTCGAATTCGGTGGCCCGCGCATCTATACCTATAAGGAACTGCTTCGGGAGATCGCCCGACAGCTCGATACGCACGTCAAGCTGATGCCGGTGCCGTTTGCGGTATGGAACGCCTTGGCTGGCGTCGCGGAACTCCTCCCGGCTGCCCCCATAACGCGCAACCAGATCGATCTTATGCGTCAGGACAATGTGGCAGCAATCGACGCGCCTGGCCTGAAGGAACTCGATATCGAGCCGCGGGATATCGACGAGGTGATCCGTGCGATCGAACAGCGCCGTGGCCTAGGCTCGCGCTCGTCTCCGCCTTAGGACGGCCCCCTGATCCTGGCGGGAACCTATCGCCGCGCGACAGGTTGGTCGAGCTTGAAGCCCGTGAAAGAAGGAAAAGAACTATGGCCAGATGCGATCAATGCGGGAATGACTACGATAAGGCTTTCAACGTGACGATGGCCGACGAGACCTACACATTCGACAGCTTCGAATGCGCGGTCCAGAAACTTGCTCCGATATGTCCGCATTGCGGATGCCGGATCATCGGACATGGCGTCGAACAGGATGACATCATCTACTGCTGCGCACATTGCGCCGCGGAGGAAGGTGCGAACGCGCTGACCGATCGCGCGCCTTGACGCACCTCCTTTGGCGTCTCCAGGTCGACCATTCCGAACGACTGCGCCGGCTCGTCCCATATGGCCAGTGCTGTCAGCACGTCGACGACCAGCCAAGGTCAAGGCCGCCGCACGCTGATGGAGGCAATGGATGCAGTCGGCCGCGAATCGGGGCGCCGTATCGAAGGTGCCCGCGATTTCTGGCTGTCGCACCAATGGACTACGGAAAATTGTCGGTGCGCTTCGACAAAAGGCAGCGTGCGTCGTCTTGATCGCGCCAGAGCTGTCATGTTCTTGCACGTTCAAGAACCCGCGTTCGACGGCTCGTTTAGACGCCGTTCCGTGGCAAGTCGGCTCCCGCTTGGACAAGTCGCTCCACGACGGCGGCCGCCTCCTCTGGAATGGCCGGTATGGTGCCCGACTTCCGCGTCGATCCGAAATCGAGGCCGGCGAAAAAGAGACCTGGAACAGCGCCGACGCCATCCTCGTGGACGGGCTGGCCGGCTGCATCGAGCGCGCCGGGAAGCCGAACCCATGAAATGGCCGGTGAAGCCGGTGCACCAGATCACTGATCTGATGCCGCTCGCCGTCCAGTCGAGGGAGCGGATCGGAGGATCGGGCAAGCGCGGTTCAATCGTCTCGGCTGGATCATCCTCGGCCAGTGGCGCATCGAGGCCGGCGCGCTCGATGTACTCGTCAACCAGGCGCTTGGCATTCGCGGAGACTTCGTCGGCAAATCGCATATGGTCGTCGAGCTCGTCGCCGAAGACGAGGCTGCCATTCTCCACTCCCCTGAAGCGGCCGAGCAGCACCACGCCTTGCGCACTCAGCGATTGCAAACTGATCGTGTGCGTCGCGCCGACCAGCGCGCGGGCCTGCAGCTTGCCGGAGGGGAGGACGAGTTCCTTGCGCGGAACGTCGAGAAAACCGGACAGCGTCAGCCATTTAAGTATGTTGCCCCCGCGGTAGCGCCGCACCCAACGGCCGTTGCGGCTGGTCGCCAAAAGACCACACGTCCTGCCAACGCCAGATCCTCGGCGATCTGGCCGCCCGACTGGCCGCTGCCGACCACCAGCACCGCGCCACTCTCGAACTCGGCCGGGTTGCGATAAGCCGAGGAATCGACTTGGCCAATTGCGGTTGGCAAATCCGCCGACCCTGCTGGCCGGACCTGCCGATTCTGGTCGCCGGTGGCGATCACCACGTTGCGCGCCAGAAATGCCCCGTCCGTCGTGGTGATGCGAAAGATCCCGTCGTCTCTCGTCAGCTCTTGCACCGGAGTTTGGGTGCTTACCGGCAGGCGGTGCCGCTCGGCATAGCCTTCGAGATACGCGACAAATTCGTGGTGGCTTATCGCGCCCCACGGCTCGGGCCCCTCGTAGGAATCACCGGGTAAGATGGAGCGAATGGTCGGCGAATTCAGTCGAAACGAGTTCCACCGCTGCGTTCGCCACGTCTCGCCGATCCGGCCTCGATCGAGCACGCGGTGGTCGCGGTCCTGCCGTTTCAAGAAGTAACTGACGCCGAGTCCCGCCGGACCGGCGCCAATAACGAGGGCGTCAAGAACTTCGCTCATGCATTCCCCCTGCCAACCATACGTCCACAAGATCGTATGGCTCGGCTTCGGGCAAGAATAGAGTTCCGGCTGGGATTGCGCTATCCGCGCCGGCTCACCCCCAGATTGCCAGCCCCGCCAGCCCGACGATGCCGACGACCAGCCGCCACCAGCCGAACAGCGCATAGCCGTGGCGCGAGACGTAGTCGAGCAGGAAGCGCACGACGATCAATGCCGTGACGAAGGCGGCGACGAAACCGACGGCGATGATGGGCAGGTCGGCGCTGCTCAGCACATTGCGGTTCTTGAACAGGTCGAAGGCGAAGGCGCCGACCATCGTCGGTATGGCGAGGAAGAATGAGAATTCCGCCGCCGCCCGTTTGTCGACCCCGAGCAGCAGCGCGCCGACGATGGTCGAACCCGAGCGCGACGTGCCGGGGATTAGCGACAAGCACTGAAACAGCCCGATCTGCAGATAAAGCCTGGTCGGAAACCGCTCGACATCGTGGTAATACGGCTTCGGCTTCATGCGATCGACCAGCAGCAGGATGACACCGCCGATGATCAGCATGATGCAGATCAGCCGCGGCGATTCGAACAGCACCGTCTTGATGAAGTCATGCGCCAGTGCGCCGATAATGGCCGCCGGCAGGAATGCGATGAGAATGCCAAGGACGAAATGCCGCGTCAGCCGATCGTAGGGCAACTCGAGCAGCATCTTCCAGAGACGGCGGAAATAGACGCTGAGGATCGCCAATATGGCGCCGAGCTGGATCAGGATCTCGAAGGCCTTGCCGGTCGAATGAAAGCCGAGGAAATGGCCGGCAAGCAGGATATGACCGGTTGAAGACACCGGAATAAACTCGGTCAGGCCCTCGAGCATGCCGAGCAGCAGCGCTTCGACGACGGTCTGGCTTTCCATGGCAACCTCGGCGTTGGAGTGAGGGCTTGAGAAAAGGGCTTGCTTGTCACGGCGCGGAACTCCCCCTATAGGTCGCAGCACCCTGACAGCCCGCTGAATCGGGCGGCCAAGACTTACCGGCGCAGCCGGCCATTTGCCAGTGCGCTTTATTATCGCGGGACCATGCTGACGCTTTTCCACCATCCGATGTTCGCCAGCTGCCGCTTCGTCCGCCTCGCCTTTGGCGAGTATGGCGAGGAACTGGCGCTGATCGAAGAGAAGCCGTGGACGCGGCGCAAGGAGTTCCTGGCGCTGAACCCGGCCGGCACGCTGCCGATCCTGCTCGCCGAAGGCGACGTGCCGATCGTCGGCGCAGTGGTCATTGCCGAATATCTCGACGAGACGCGCGGCGTACTCAAGCGCGACAAGCGGCTATTCGCCGAGGATCCGATGGAGCGCGCCGAAATCCGCCGGCTGACCGACTGGTACCTCAACAAGGCGGAAAGCGAGGTTACCCGGCATCTGGTTCGCGAGCGCGTTCTGAAGCCGGTCATGCCGGAAACGGCAGGCGGCGGCTCGCCCGATTCGGCGGCGATCCGCGCCGCCCGCGCCAATATCCGCCAGCACATGAAATACACCAACTGGCTGGCCGGCACCCGTCACTGGCTGGCCGGCAACAAGGTCACCTATGCCGATCTCGCGGCGGCGGCAGCACTGTCGGTGCTCGATTATCTCGGCGAGATCGACTGGCGCGAACACAGCGCCGCGCGCGAATGGTATACAAGGGTGAAATCACGGCCTTCGTTCCGGCCGCTTCTGTCCGACCGGGTGCGCGGCCTGTCGCCGGTGTCACATTATGCGGACCTCGATTTCTGATACGGCAAAGCTGCGCGCGCTGATCGACCGCGAGGCGCGGAACGCCGGCTTCGACGCCGTTGCCGTCACCACGCCCGATGCGATTCCGCAGGCGCCGGAACGGCTGGCCGAATTCGTTGCCGACGGTTTTCACGGCTCGATGGGCTGGATTGCCGAAACGCTCGAGCGGCGAGGCAAACCGACGACGCTTTGGCCAGAGGTCCGCTCGATCATCGTGCTGGCGATGAATTACGGCCCCGACCACGACCCACGCGACATCCTGGCAAAGCGCGACCGCGGCGCGATCTCGGCCTATGCGCAGAACCGCGACTATCATGACGTGATGAAAGGCCGGCTGAAGGAGATCGCCGGCAAGATCGTGGCACGCGCCGGCGGGGACGTGAAAGTGTTTGTCGACACCGCGCCGGTGATGGAAAAGCCGCTGGCCGAGGCGGCCGGCCTCGGCTGGCAAGGCAAGCACACCAACCTGGTCAGCCGAACGCATGGCTCCTGGCTGTTCCTCGGCACCATCTTCACGACGGCCGAACTGGTGCCGGACGCGCCTGAGGACGACCATTGCGGCTCCTGCCGGGCCTGCCTCGACGTTTGCCCGACGGATGCCTTTCCGGCGCCTTACCGGCTCGATGCGCGGCGCTGCATTTCATACCTCACCATCGAGAACAAAGGACCGATCCCGCATGAGTTCCGGGAAAAGATCGGCAATCGTATCTATGGCTGCGACGACTGCCTGGCCGCCTGCCCGTGGAACAAGTTCGCCCAAGCCGCTTCGGAGGCAAAGCTTGCCGCCCGCGCGGACTTGCGCGAACCGCCGATCGCCGAGCTGCTGCGCCTCGACGACGCTGCCTTCCGCGTGCTTTTTTCGGGCTCGCCGGTCAAGCGTATCGGCCGCGCCCGTTTTATCCGCAACGTGCTGATAGCGGCCGGCAATTCCCAGGACTTGTCGCTGGCCGGCGCCGTTCGCGCGCTGCTCGACGACGCCTCGCCCCTGGTTCGCGGACCTGCGGTATGGGCGCTGTCGCGGCTGGTGCCGGGTCGGGAATTTGCCGAACGTGCCGCAGCCGCTTTGCAAGCAGAAGATGACGAGGCGGTGAGAGGCGAATGGCTTCTGGCCCTGCCAAAGCCGATCGAGGCGCATACATGACAAAAAAGCAGATTTTCATCTTCGGCGCCGGTTATTCGGGCAAGGCCTTCGCCCGCGCCAACAGGGATGCCGACACAGCGATCTTCGGTACAACACGGTTGCTGGAAAAATTCGCGGCGCTGCGGCAAGCCGGTATCGTGCCGCTGCGTTTCGATGGCACGCTGACCTCCGAAATCGGCGATGCGCTTGGGAAGACAACCCATCTCGTCGTCTCGGTCGCGCCGGACGAGGCCGGCGACCCGGTGCTGGGCGCGGCACGCGAGGAGATCGCGGCCAACATGCCGGAGCTCGAATGGATCGCCTATCTCTCCACCGTCGGCGTCTATGGCGACCATGGCGGCAATTGGGTGGACGAGGCCGCCGAATGCCGGCCAGTATCGAAGCGATCAGCGATGAGGGTTGCCGCCGAGCAGGATTGGCTGAAACTGGGCCACGACGTCGGCCGGCCGGCGGCGATCCTGCGGCTTTCCGGCATTTATGGGCCAGGCCGCAACGCCTTGGTCAATCTGGAAAACGGCACCGCCCGGCGGTTGGTCAAGCCTGGCCAGGTGTTCAACCGCATCCATTGCGACGACATTGCCGGCGCGCTCTGGCATCTGGCCGAAGGCAATCGCGGCGGCATCTTCAACGTCACCGACGACCTGCCGGCGCCGCCGCAGGACGTCGTCGCCTATGCCGCCCAATTGATGGGCATCGAGCCGCCGCCCGAAATTCCGTTCGAGACCGCCCAACTTTCGCCCATGGCGCGGTCCTTCTACGGCGAGAACAAGCGTGTCGCCAACGCGGCGATCAAGGCGGCCGGCTATGGGTTTCGCTTCCCCGACTATCGCTCGGCGCTCGATGCCATGTGGGCGAGCGGCGACTGGCGCGACGGCGAGGCGCGCAGCCCGATGAAACGGTCATGATCGATACGCTGCGCGGGGCGTGGTATGATGCGGTTCAAATCGCGGAGGGGTCCAGCTTGGGAAAGACGTTAAAGCGAGCCTTGCCGGGCAAAACACTGCTGCTGACGGCAGCTCTGGCCGTCGCCGGCCTGACGCTTGCAGCGCAGACGGCGAGCGCCGAGCAACGGGCAAAAGACCTGTTTGGCGCCAAAGAGCTGCCGGCAATCGCAACAGCGCAATCGATCGGCTTTTATTCCAAAGGCTGTTTTTCCGGCGGCGTCGCCCTGCCCATGGACGGCCGGCACTGGGAGGTGATGCGACCGTCGCGCAATCGCCGCTGGGGCCATCCGGCAATGATCGCGCTGATCGAGAAACTGTCGCGCGACGCCGCTGCCGACGGCTGGCCGGGCCTGTTGATCGGCGACATTTCGCAGCCGCGCGGCGGGCCGATGCTGACCGGCCATGCCTCGCACCAGATCGGCCTCGACGCCGACATCTGGCTGACGCCGATGCCCGACCGCAAGCTCTCGGCCGAAGAGCGCGAAAACATCAGCGCTACCTTGATGGTCGATGAAAAAACCCATCTGGTGAAGGACGGCCTGTGGACGCCGATGCACACGCGGCTGTTGAAGCGCGCCGCGAGCTATCCCGAAGTCGAGCGCATCCTGGTCAATCCAGGGATCAAGAAGAAGCTCTGCGACACGGTCAAAGGCGACCGCAGCTGGTTGCGCAAGGTCAGGCCGTTCTGGGGCCACGACTACCACTTCCACATTCGCATCGGCTGCCAGGCTGGATCACCCGACTGCAAGGCGCAGGAAGCGACGGCGCCGGGCGATGGCTGCGACCAGGCGCTGGCCTGGTGGTTCACCGAGGGGCCGTGGCGCCCCAACAAGAACCCGGACAAGCCGAAGGCACGCGACGTGATGACGATGGCGAACCTGCCCAGGCAATGCCAGTTCGTGCTCGACGCGCCGGCTCCGGCCACGGCCGAAGCAGTCACCTACTATGGCGACGGCGTACCGATCGCGGCAGAACCCGCTCTCGCGGCAGAACCTTCGCCGCCGCCGACGGTCGCAGCCGGCGCGGCAGCGCTTCCGGCCTCGGCGAACGCCTTTGTGGCGACCCCCGAGATCGGCATTCCGCTGCCGCGGCCACGACCGGGGCACTGATGCGGGCAGCGTGTTTGCTGTCTGCATCCGTGCATCTCCACTTCGAAAACCGATTTCCCTTTTTGCGGTCATGCGCTAGTCAACGAGAGAACGGCGATACGCGTCGGGAACGGACGAGAGCATGCCAGGCGTAAGCGACGACGACACTCTGTTGCGATTTCCGATCCTGATCGGTGACATAGGCGGCACCAATGCGCGCTTCTCGATTGTGCTCGACGCGAATTCCGAGGCCGGCGAGCCGACGATCGTCCAGACCGCCAACTTCAATACGATAGACGAGGCGATCCAGGCGGCCGTGCTCGACCGCTCGTCGGTCCGGCCGAATTCAGCTGTGCTGGCGGTAGCAGGCCCTGTCGAGAGCGACGAGATCCCGCTTACCAATTGCCCATGGATCGTCAAGCCGAGACAGATGTTCGCCAGTCTCGGTCTCAGCGACGTCGTGGTGCTCAACGACTTCGAGGCACAGGCGCTGGCTGTCGTCGCGCTCGGCGAAGAGCATATGGAAAAGATCGGCGGCGACGAGCCGGAACCGAATTCCGGGCGGGTGGTGCTCGGCCCGGGAACCGGGCTCGGCGTCGCCGGACTGGTCTATGCGCTGCATCACTGGATACCGGTGCCCGGCGAGGGCGGCCATATGGATATCGGGCCGCGCTCGCCGCGCGATTTCCAGGTGTTTCCGCATATCGAGAAGCTCGAGGGCCGCATCTCCGGCGAACAGATCCTGTCCGGGCGCGGCCTGGTCAATGCCTACCGGGCGGTAGCCAAGGCGGACGGCAAGCCGTCGCCCTTCACCACGCCGGCCGAGGTCACCGCCGCGGCGCTGGCAAAGAACGATCCGGTGGCCGAAGAGGCGCTGTCGATCTTCGTCACCTGCCTGGGACGCACCGCCGGCGACCTCGCTCTGGTGTTCATGAGCCGCGGCGGTGTTTTCCTCACCGGCGGCATCGCGCAAAAAATCCTGCCGGCGCTGCGCATCGGCAATTTCCGCGCCGCCTTCGAGGACAAGGCGCCGCACAGCGCCCTGATGCGCAGCATGCCGGTCTATGTCATCACCCATCCGCTGGCGGCGCTTTTAGGGCTGGCCGCCTATGCCAGAAATCCGTCGGTGTTCGGCGTGCAGACGGCGGGGCGGCGCTGGCGGGTCTAGAATACAAGCTGCGCCGCGACGAAGTTTCGCCGTCCTCGGCCATAGGCAAGCCGCCATTGGAGCGTTAAGAGGTTGCCGAATTGCAGCCCGGCCGGACCGAAACCACAAAGCGCTCCAACTTGACACTTCCAGCACCAACTAAAGGGAAAGTCCGTCCCAGCGAGATCGTGGCGGTGATTCGCCGCATCGTCGCCGAGAACAGCCGCGATTATCGCTGGTACTATGCTCTTGCCGTGCTTTGCCTGGTGACGATCGCGGCGACAACCGCCTTCACAGCCTGGATCATGAAGGATGTCATCGATCAGATCTTCTACCAACAGCGCGGCGATCTTATCGCGCTGATCAGCGTGTCGATCCTGGCCGCCTTCATGCTGCGCGGGCTGGCCAGCTACGGCCAGGCAGTGACGCTGGCCAAAATCGGCAACAATCTGGTGGCGCGCTATCAACGCCGCATCTTCGACCACCTGATGAAGCTCGGCGTCAGCTTCTTCAACGACACCCGCTCGGGCCGGCTCGCCGCGCAGATCAACGAGAACGTCAACGGCATCCGCGATCTCCTGTCGATGACGCTGACATCGCTGGCGCGCGATGCCGTATCGCTTGTCGCGCTGGTTGGCGTCATGATCTGGCAGGACCCGATGCTCTCGGCGATGTCGCTGCTGGTCGGGCCGCCCTTGATCTACAGTGTCACCTATCTGATGCGCCGGGTGCGTCGCATCACCCGTGAATCGGTGCAGATCAACTCGCGGCTGATCGGCGCGATGCAGGAAGCGACGCAAGGCATCGCTATCGTCAAGGCCTTCACCCTGGAAGACGAGCTGTCGCGCCGCATCGGCGGCCTCGTCGCGGGCGCCGAGCAGCGGGCAAACAAGATCGCCCGCGTCTCGGAACGGCTGACGCCGATCTCCGAAATGCTGGCCGGCTTCGCCGTCGCCGGTGTCATCGCCTATTCCGGCTACCGGGCGACCGTCGGCGGCCAGCCGCCGGGCGCGGTGTTTGCCTTCATCACCGCCCTGCTGCTTGCCTATGACCCCGCTAGGCGGCTGGCGCGTATGCAGGTCGGCATGGAAAAGTCGCTGGTCAATGCGCGCATGATCTACGAGCTTCTCGACCTCGAGCCGCAGCAGGGTGACGTGCCGGGAGCCGCCGAGGCGAAATTCACCTCTGGCGAAGTGCGCTTCAACAACGTGTCCTTCCGCTATGTCGAAGAGGCGCCGGTCCTGCAGGATTTGAGCTTTGTCGCCGCCGCCGGCAAGGTGACCGCCATCGTCGGCGCCTCGGGCGCCGGCAAGACGACGCTGGTTGCGCTGCTGCAGCGCTTCCACGACGTCGAGTCGGGCAGCATCGAAATCGACGGCCAGGACATTTCAAAGGTCACCAAGCATTCGCTGCGCGGCTCGATCGCCTATGTTTCACAGCAGCCTTATCTGTTCGAAGGCACCATCCGCGACAACATCCGCTACGGCAGGCTGAGCGCCACGGACGCCGAGATTGAACGCGCCGCGCAACAGGCCGCGGCCGACGATTTCATCCGCCAGCAGCCGCAAGGCTACGACACGCCGGTCGGCGAGAACGGCGTGACGCTGTCGGGCGGCCAGCGCCAGCGTGTATCGATTGCACGCGCTATCGTTCGGCAGGCGCCGATCCTGCTGCTCGATGAAGCCACCTCGGCGCTCGACAACGAGGCCGAGGCCCGCGTCCAGGAAGCGCTGACCCATGTCATGGAAGGGCGCACCACCATTGTCATCGCGCACCGGCTGTCGACGGTGGTCAATGCCGACCATATCATCGTGCTGGAGCAGGGCCGGCTGGTCGAACAAGGCACGCATGCCTCGTTGATGGCTGACCCGCACAGCGTCTATGCCCGGTTCCACCGGGTGCAAGGCAGGAAGGGGCTGGGGCTTGTCGATGACGGCGAGCCAATCCAGAGTGCGGCGGAAAATGGTCGCGCGAAAATGGCGGCCGGGAGACATTCATGAGTGACACGCCGACCGTTAGTGAAATGGGCCTGGTGGTGGTGGGCGCGGCCGGCCGCATGGGCCAGGCGCTGATCCGCGCCATCCACACGATACCGGGCGCCCGCGTCGCCGGCGCGATCGAGCGGGCCGGTTCGCCCCATATCGGCAAGGACGCCGGCGAGCTGGCCGGCGTCGGCAGGCTCGAGGTGGCGATCGGCGACGATCCGCTGCCGGCCTTCGCCAAGGCCGACGGCGTGCTCGATTTCACTACGCCGGCGGCGACCGTCGAATTCGCCGGCTACGCGGCGCAGGCGCGCATCGCCCATATCATCGGCACCACCGGCTGCTCGGCCGAAGACAATACCGGGATCGCGGCGGCGGCACGGCACGCGACGATCGTCAAGTCAGGCAATATGAGCCTCGGCGTCAATCTGCTGGCGGTGCTGGTGGAACAGGCGGCGCGCGCGCTCGATGCCGACGATTTCGACATCGAGATCCTGGAAATGCACCACCGGCACAAGGTCGATGCGCCATCGGGCACGGCGCTGCTGCTCGGCGAAGCCGCCGCTGCCGGGCGTGGTGTAGCACTTGCCGGCAACGATGTTCGCGTGCGCGACGGCCATATCGGCGTGCGCAAGGCAGGCTCGATCGGTTTCGCCAGCTTGCGCGGCGGCTCGGTGGTCGGCGACCACAGTGTGGTGCTGGCCGGTACCGGCGAGCGCATCACGCTTGCCCATCATGCCGAGGACCGGGCGATCTTTGCCCGTGGCGCGGTCAAGGCAGCCCTGTGGGCGCGCGGCCGCAAGCCGGGCCTCTATTCGATGCGGGACGTGCTCGGCCTGACAAGCTGATCCACAGACTTGGCTGATCCACAGACTTGGCTGATCCACAAGATTTGGCTGATTCACAAAATTTGAAGGAGCAAATATGTCGAGAACTCTCGTGCTCGTGCGCCATGGCCAGAGCGAATGGAACCTGAAGAACCTATTTACCGGCTGGCGCGACGTCGACCTGACCGAACTGGGCCATGCCGAAGCCAAGGCGGCCGGCGCCAAGCTCAGGGCGCGCGGCATGAAGTTCGACATCGCCTTCACGTCGTCGCTGATCCGGGCGCAGAAGACCTGCCAGCATATTCTCGACGCCGTTGGCCAGAGCGATCTCGAGACCGTTCGCGACCAGGCGCTGAACGAGCGCGACTATGGCGATCTCTCCGGCCTCAACAAGGATGATGCGCGCAAGAAATGGGGCGAGGAGCAGGTGCATATATGGCGCCGCTCCTATGACGTGCCGCCGCCCGGCGGTGAAAGCCTGAAGGACACCGGCGCGCGCGTCTGGCCCTATTACCTGCACGATCTGCAACCGCATGTGCTGCGCGGCGGCACCGTGCTGGTGGCGGCGCACGGCAATTCGCTGCGCGCGCTGATCATGGCGCTGGACGGCAAATCGGGCGAGGAGATCGTCAAGCTCGAGCTCGGCACCGGTGTACCGATCATCTACACGCTCAACGCCGATTCCACGGTGGCGTCGAAAGAAGTGCTGGAGCATTGAGCCGGAGAAGGAACGCGGCTTTCAAAAAAGCGCGTTGACACTCATCCCTCGCCCGCTTAATGAGCGCGCACCAGCCCAGATGGCGGAATTGGTAGACGCGCACGGTTCAGGTCCGTGTTCCGCAAGGAGTGGAGGTTCGAGTCCTCTTCTGGGCACCAAATTCCCGTTTCGAACCGATTGATGCGGTTTCAGAGACCCAAGAAAAAGCCCGGTTTGCCGGGCTTTTTCTTGATCCAATGCTCTAGGCTGCCCTACCGTCAGCCATGGCATCCACAAGATATCTAATAACTATCCGTCCGGGTTAGGCAGCAATCTGTCGTTGCGACAGCGCAGCAGCGGAAGGATTTGGCCCGAGATCACTCTGGTGATCTTCTGTTGCTTGGCGTTGGTTACGACGTTCATGCACGCACATCCGTAGCCGTGACCCGAACCAGGCACATTGGTCTCGACGAATTGCCGCTCGTCAAAGGCCGGCACATTGTCGATGCCTTTGGGATCCGGTCGTCCCTGCATCTGGATCCACCAATCCCCGTCACTGTCGGTCAGGACGAGGTTGCCGGGTGTCGGGCTGGAGTACCAACCACAACGGCGCTCGGCATGGGCGGTCGCAGGCAAGGACATGATGACCAGGCCGAAACAGATAGCGAACAGCGGGCGCATGAGAATCTTTGTCTCCCTGAAGTAAGCAGGTCATGCCGCGAGTAATGTACGTTGGCGCCGGTGGCGAGGCGCATGATTTGTAAGCCTTATGGCTTCAACTTCGTGTCCACATGTTCTTCGATCAATCCGCAATGAAGCGTCACAGTCTTCCTTTGGGCATCGCCTAGTGGACCGTCGATGAAGTCGCAGCTGAGCAGATTGTCCGGACTGCTCTTGCGCGCCGACGCAACGTTGACGTTGACCTCGGGGGGGCCGGCAAGCCAATCGAGACGCTTCGTGTCGACCTTTGTGCCGCTGATGTGAGCGTGGCCCGCTGTACCCGGTATCTCCACCTCTTCGTCCTGCGGCGTGAGATCGATCTGGCCGATTTCGTTTACACGCTTCTCGGCGCTCCTCTTCGGGTCGCCGTAATAGGAGGCGAAGACAACGATCCGCTCCTTTTCAGCCGCGAGCTTGGCGGCTGCCTTTTTGGAAAGCGTGACGTTGATGTCGAAGCTCATGTCAGTCTGGGCTGTTGCCGGCACGACACATGCCAACAGTACAGATGCCGCAATTGTCAATGCGAGCGACGATCCATAGCGTTTCATAATCCACCTCCCTCAAGTCCCTCACGCAATGATGATGCCCCTCGCATCCTTTCATGTCTGGCGGCGACATCACGCTCGCCGCCGACATCATCGTGATCAGATCAGCTGTGGCACGTGTCAGTTCGCGGCCGGAACAGGGCAGCTCATGTCGCCTTCCTGGCATTTCAGATAGCCTTCGAAACCTTTGACACGGGATTGCGTCAGGCCGTCCATGCACTGCGCGATGAGCATTGGCATCATGCTTCCTCCGGCCGCGCCTGCGGTCTGGAAACTGCACTCCGCGTCGCGAAACTTGCCCCAATCCCGCTGTGCCTGAACAAGAAGCTTCTTGGTATCCGCATCGTCCTTCAGGCGGGCTTCGATCTGCTTGTAAAGCTCATTGAGCTTCTTGTCGGATTTTTGGAACTCGGCACCGAAGCACTGGTTCATGGTGGCCTGATCCTTGGCATCGGCGCACTTGTCCTTGGCAAGGGCGAATGTCGGCGCAGCCAGAACCACGGCAGCAGTCAGTATCGCGATTTTCATCGATTTCCCTTTCCGGTTGCAGTCAAGCTCTTAAGTTGCTCAGCCCCGCCCTATGTTCTCGTCAGCTGTCCGTTATTGCCACGATCGGCCCATGGCCTGATTATCTGGTTTTCATTGGATCAGCTTTGCCACCTTCGGCGACCGTGACGTTGCCGACCTTTCCTGAGCCGGTCAGCGTGCCGCCCTCCTTGACCATGACTTCGCCGGAGACCTCTCCGTCAACGACAAGCAGTCCCGAGACGGAAACGTCACCGGTCAAAGAGCCGGTCACGTGCAACTCCGCTCCCGCCGCCACTTCCGTCATGCCCGAATATTTGTTCTTGCCGCTCAGCGTCAGCTTGCCACCGGCGACCACGAGGCCGCCGCTGTCGCCGGCGTCATCATAGTTCGCGATGGTTCCATCAAATTGCCCGTCGGCTTCTGTCAGGATCAGTCTGCCCGCACCCAGATAGACCTCGCCTTTACCGCTAAGGGTGCGAATGGCCGTATCGTTCATGGAGTGCGCCACTCCCCAGGGCTTCAGGTAGTTTCCTTTCTGATCAATGTTGAGCACACCGTCGACCATGACGCGCGAGGAATGCTCGATGCTGCCCGGCCCGGCCAGAGTAAGATACCCATCGGCCGCGATATGGGTTGTGCCGGTGTAGGTATTGGCCCCGGTCATACGCACGTCCGCATCCTTCTCGATCGTGAAGTCGCCGGCGCCGGAGATGATGCCGGCCAGTCCGAGCCATCCTTTGCTTCCAGCATCGCTGGTCGCGCGATTCAGCTGCACTTGATCCTCGGCAGCCGCGTCTGTGGTAAAGTTAGCAGCGCTGACAAAATAGGGTGAATATGCGGTCGTCTTGTTCTCCAGATCATACATTACGGAATTTGACTGGAAGAAGGGTAGCCCGACAACAACTCCATTGCCCCCCTCCTCATCGCTTTGTCGATCCATAACGACATCGCTGTATTCCTTGTTGTTGAAACTATCTTCAAATCCCAAAATCTTAAAATCGACTACCGTATAATCATATTCATCAAGCTTAAATCCTTTCGAGCGAAGCTTATTAAAAAAGCCTTCTGTGGTGATACCGAGAAAGGTCGACGATCCAGTATCCAATAAAACAGGTCCACTGAAATCAACCGACTGCTTCTTTCCCTTATAGTCAAAAGAAATTGTATAATGGTAAGACCCTTCGTAGTGATTGGATGCGTTCGCGCCTGATCGCGGGAATCGTCTCTGGCGGAATTCATAATCCAGTTCGCCCCAGGGCATCAGGGCCGTAAACTGGGATCTCAGACTGGGGGACAAATTCAGCGTCAGGCAGGGAGCGCAGCCCCGTGTCGTCTTCTTTCCAAGATTTGCATTGGCCGAGACCACATAGCCGCTTTGTGTCTGACTGGCGGGAGCGGCGGCCTCGTCCCCCTCATCGAGAAAATCGCCGGCTCCAAAGACACCGTAAAACGTCGTCGAACCACCGGGTTCGCCATTCTGCATGCTCTTGCGCGCATTAAGATCCGCATAGACCGGCGTATCGCCGCGGTGGCCAACGGGCTTTTGCGTCAATTTCATATCCTTGAGATAGCCGAAACCCTTGGTGAAGACGTAATCCACCACCCGACCGGCGCCATAGCCACCGTCGAAGATTACGACAGGCTGCGAGGGATCATCCGGATCGTAATAGGACAGGCTGTCGAACCGGACCTGCTGTACCCAATCTCCATAGGTGCCGTCTCCATAGGCGTACATTTCGGGCTTGCTGCCGTGCACCGGCTCTACGCCAGGGACACTCGAATCGATCTCGGCGTTGAACTCATCCGACCCCGTGTCGAATTCGAACAGACGAGGCTTGGCACCATTGATGCCCAACGCAATCCCGAGATTGTGATAAACGACGTCAGCGCTTCCGTGGCCCCTAACATGTTGCAATGGAATAGTTATCGGGTCGGCAGCCTGGGCAAGGCCGGCCTGGCCGTTCTCATCGGCCACGGCAGGTACGGCATGTGATGTGTTCGCTGCCGGAACGGGGCAACTCGCATCGCCTTCCCTGCATTTCAGGTAACCCTCGAAATCTTTGACACGGGATTGCGTCAGGCTGTCCATGCACTCCGCGATGAGCATTGGCATCACGCTTCCTCCAGCCGCTCCCGCGGTCTGGAAACTGCACTCGGCGTCGCGAAATTTGACCCAATCCCGCTGTGCTTGAACGAGAAGCGTCCTGGTATCCGCGTCGTCGTTCAGGCGGGTTTCGATCTGCTGGTAAAGCTCGTTGAGCTTCTTGTCGGATTTCTTGGACGCGGCATCGGCGCACTCGTTCGGGCCGGCCTGATCCTTGGCGGCGTCGTTGCACTTGTCCTGGGCAAATGCGAAAGCCGGCATGGCCAGAACGATGGCAGCGGTCAGCATCGCGGTTTTCATCGATTGTCCTCGGTCTAGAACTGCCGGCATGGTCGCCGCTAGTTGGCATCGTCATCGTCCGATCCGTCAGCGTCGTTACTGTCATCCGACGCATCGTCATTACTGTCGGTGCTGTTTTCGTCTTCACCATCTGCCGACGGGTCGTCATCGTCATTCTGATCGCTGGAATCGTCCTGATCGTCGGAATCATTGTTGTCAGTGCTGTCATCCGACGCATCGTCATCCGTGCTATCGTCGTCGGTGTCGGTGCTGTTCTTGTCATCATCACCGTCCGTTGAGTTTTCATCGTCGTTCTGATCGCTCGAATCGTCCTGATCGGAACTGTTGTCGTCGGTACTGTCGGCCGGGCTATTGTCGTCAGTATCGGTGCTGGTATCGTCGTCGTCAGCATCGGGAGAAGACACATTTGCGTCCGGATTGGCGTCGCCAGGCTGCGAGTCGTCCTCGCGATAGCTCGTATCATTGAGGCCCGTCTCCATCTCGTCGTCATACTCATCGACGATCTGCGTCCACTCCTCTCGATTGTCGACGCTCGTCCATTGCGAAATATTGTCGACCGAGATGTTGGTGTTGAAGTTGTTGACGGTGATGTTGGTGTTGACCTCGACGACATCTGCGACTTCTGTCCCGCGGTTCACGCCAAACAGGAAACTGGTGGCACTCACGGCAAGGGCGGCCCAAACGAGTCTGTCGACATCAACCGGCGTCGAAATCGGTTGATGCCGCACTGTGGCAAGCACGTCACCCGGTCGGATACCTTGCCGCGCGGCAATGCCATGGGGTGCAACAGCCAGGACATACACCCCGCGAAGTTTTGGCGGGATCTGGTAGCGGTGCCGAGAGGCGTGATTGATCGGTATCAGAACCGCATCAAGAGCCCGGGAGACGTAGGGTTTCGGCAGATCATACTTGCTGGCATGCGCAATATTGATCGTTTGCGGGACGGTTACGCTTACGACGGCCGTCATTTTCACTGACGTTGCCAATGCACGGGCGAACTGCACGATCAGTCTGGATTTTCGAAGACTTTGCATTTTGCACATCCTGCAGCTGATGATTGGAGTCGATCTCAGAGCCCCGGCGCCCCGGAGCGCTCACCAATCATTCTCCCCCTGCACCAACGGTCAGCGGCAATTTCCAGCGATCATCACCGTCGTTCCGTAACTGTCTCGGCAAAACACTTTGCCAGGTCTTGCGGCGCTCCGAGCTTCTTCGCCCAGGATACCAGTTCAGGTTTTTCCGACGGCTCGGCATAGCCGCCCCACACGTCGCGAAACTGCTTCTTTCCGTCGACTGTCTGGAAGAACATCACGCCGTCGTCGCTCACCGGCGTGGAGACGTAGGCGGCGCTCCAGCTGCCGCTCTCCATGATCGAGAAGAACTTTGCCTGAGCGGGCTTGAACTTATTGGTCATCGCCGAGACGACGAGAGGGGCATATTCCTGCTTGCGCGCCTTCGTCACTTCGACCTTTATACCGTCACAGGCGTTATTCGCAGCGAAAGCGGACGTCAGCGCCATTCCCAGCCCCGTGAGGCCGACCATGACGATTTTGACACGTCGCCGGACCAGGCCGCTGAATTCAGACATGATTGGCTTCCTCCTTGTTCGCCCCCCCGAGTCCCTTAATCGGAATCGTCATCGTTCGATGAACTGTCATCGTCCGGTGTATCGACCTCGCAGCCGATGCCGCGGCAGCCTTGGTAGTTGCCTTGCGTATCGAAGTTGGGATTGCCTTCTCTGTCGTACTGCGGTCTGTCGTCGATACTTTGATCCCCGTCATCAGGATCGTCGACTTTACATCCGAGCCCATGGCAGCCGATGTAACGGCCCCTGGTATCGAAGTTGGGATTGCCGTTCCTGTCGAACTGCGGCCGGTCGTCTATCTTCCGGCTCCCTTTATGGGACCGATCAACCAGGCAGCCCTTTCCGCGACAACCATCGTAGTCGTCGGTGGTACAACCGACGATCGCCATCAAAGCAGTGGCCAAGGCCGCACAGATTACGAGTTTCATGATTCATTCCTCCGACTGGCTGGCGGCGGACATCGTCCATATCGGAAGGCCATTGCAGGCGGCGATCCCCGCTTTTGCCGCGAAGGCTGGCGCCAATCGGAGGAGGGCAAAGCTTCGCCGGCCATCAAACGAGAGCCAGGCTGTGGTCGATGCATTCGACGACTTAGCCGACGGTTGCCGTAATCTCTTACGTGGGAGGGAACGCTCCCAGCGGGGGCCGCCGCATTAGCGAGTGTCAATATTCCTCTCCATGCTTAGTGCCCCGTCCGCCCAAGCATGTTTCAACGATCCGCTGACGCGGCTGTGCTTCCAAGAAATGCATCCGAGTCAGCCTATGACAAGGACAAATCCCAATATCGCAGGATTGAATTTTGCAAATGCTTAATAATTCGGAATCAGCACGGGCTATCTTAGCAGATACTGAAATGTGATCAGTAGCAAGATTCCGGAATGCTTCCTTAGTTTTGTTCTCATTAAGCCGAGTTCGTACAAGTAATATTCTATGTTGTTGTGAATTTTGCGCCAACTCTACAAAAAATGCGCGACGATACCACATCTTATACGAATCGCCCTAATCGCGATCTATTGTGGTATTTTTTCGAACCCAGCCAACCGTTGCGAGGGCCGAAAGAAACGCGCCCCTTTGCCCGACTTTTCAACGCTGCGGCGTGCCAAATAGGGGCGCAGTGGGGGCGCCGCGGCCGCGTCGTGGGCATCTTCCCAGTCGGATTGTCATCGGGTAGCGTGCAGGGGCGGCACGTGAAGGCGCTCTCTTTGGCGAATGCACTGCTGCACCTTCAGCAGTTGCCCGTCAGAAGATGGGGCTGGTGTCACAACCAGGTGCTTGCCGCGACAGATTGTTCCCGTCGCGGTTCATTTCAGCACCGAAGCGAGGGGGAAGAGATGCACAACCGATTTCGGCAGTGCCTGCGGAAAGTGTCGCTGGCGGCATTGACGATGCTGGCGCTAAACATCCCGGTCCACGCGGCTGACCTCGTCATTGCAATGCCGAACTGGCCGTCGGGCCAGGCGACGGCAAATATCCTCAAGGTCAGCCTGAAGGAAAATTTCGGGCTCGATGCCGACGTGCGCGAGATGGGGACGCTTATTGCCTTTGCCGGTCTCAATTCTGGTGAGGTGGATATTCATCCCGAAATCTGGCTGCCCAATCTGGATAATCTGGTGAAGAAGTATGTGGACGGGGCCGGCACCGTGGCCATCAGCCCCATTGGAGTGCCGGCCTGGCAAGGCATTTGCGCGACGCGTGAAGCAGCCGACAAATTTGGAATTCACGATGTTTCGGATCTCAGCGATACGAAGAAAACGGCCGCGTTGGATACCGATGGCGACGGACGCGGCGAACTCTGGATCGGCGCTGAGGGTTGGTCCTCAACCGCTATCGAGCGCGTCCGCGCCAACAGCTATGGTTATGCCAAGACAATGACCTTGTTGGAGACGCCCGAGGATGCCGGAATGGCGGCTGTCGATGCCGCGGTCGCCACGGATCATCCGATGGTGTTTGCCTGCTACGCGCCGCACCACGTCTTTGAGTTGCACGACATTGTCCGGCTTACCGAGCCGCCCTTTGATCCGGCAAAGTGGAAGATCGTACTGCCGTCAGAGGACCCGCTCTGGGTCTCGAAGTCCAGCGCGCCGGTATCATGGGATACCGCACATTTCCATATCGCCTACGCCACCTCGCTGCGCAAAAAATATCCGAAGGTGGTGGCGTTCCTGGAACGGGTCGAGCTGAAGCCCGAGGAAATCACCAAGATGAGTTATGCGCTCCAGGTAGAGCGTCAGGATCCTTACGAATACGCCAAACAATGGGTTGCCGCACAAGGCGCACGGGTGCACGGGTGGGCAAATCCATGAGCGGAAATCCTATGTTCGCGGAACGCGGCACCGTCCGGCGGCGCTCCCTCACGGCAGTCGTCGCCGCGGCGTTCGGTCTTGTCGCGGTGGCGGCGCTGGCTGAGGGAACACAGGTTTTCGACCCGAAAAGCCACAAATGGGTGGACTACGATCGCACCAAGGCGCGCAAATACTACGCCGCGCATAATGAGGTGCCCGAGGCATTTCGTCCGCAGATGGTCAAATTCCGCACCGCGGAAGTGCCAGGCACGATCATTATCGATGGCAATCAGCACTTTCTCTATCTTGTGCAGCCGGGTCAGCGGGCCATGCGCTACGGCATCGGCGTGGGCCGGGAAGGGTTTGGATGGGCCGGCATCGTGCGCGTCGGCCGCATGGCGGAGTGGCCGACCTGGACACCTCCGGCCGAAATGGTCGCTCGCGATCCGAAGGCGGTGAAATACGCCGGAGGCATGGAGGGAGGGCCCGACAACCCGCTCGGCGCAAGGGCGCTCTATCTCTATGAGCGCGACCAGGACACGATCTACCGGATACACGGCACCCCGGAGCCTTGGACGATCGGGCTCGACGTGTCATCGGGGTGCATCCGTATGAGGAACGACGACATCGTCGATCTCGCATCCCGCGTCAAGGTTGGGGCCAAGGTCATCGTTCTCATGCAGGGGGCGGCACTTTACAAGGGTGTGTGAAGCGGCATTCGGAGAGGGACAAGCAATGTCGGGAAAAAATGCAGTGAGAACTTCGATCCGGGGGACAGCAATCGGATTCCTGGCTGGCGCCGTTAGCGCTTGTGTCAGCACGCCACCGCCGCCGCCTCAGGACCAGATGTCCAGGACGAAGGTCGAGACGGCCCCGGCGGACCTTCAACTGCTTTGCGCCAATGCGGTCGCCAAGGCGAGCGGTGTCGACAGCACGAAGATACTTCCGGTTTCATCGAGCAAGCTCGATTCCAAGACCTATCAGGTCGAACTCGATGCCAGTGGCAAGAAGACAAGCTGCCTCGTGGATACCGACGGCAACGTCAAATCGGTTGAGCCCGTCTGATCCGCTCTGGTCGACGAATTCGCAACCAACCTGACGATGCGCCCTGGCTGCAGACATGACGATGTTTGGGGCGGCCAGCCGCGATGAGCGGTTTGGAGAGCCTGGCAAACCGCGCGCCTGCCTCACCCCAGCCCGATCCGCTTGGCGCCTTGCCGGAACAGTGCCTCGGCGTCCGGCTCGAAGCGGAACGTGCCGATGAAATCGTCGGCGCAGTAGTTCGGCAGCATCTTGCGCAGCGCAGCGGCGAAACTTCGTGCCTCGTCCAGCCGCCCCGCCAGCGCAAGGCAATGCGCGGCAATCGCGAGGATGATGGCGTGGGCGTTGGGACGCGCGGCTGCTTTCAGCGCCCATTCGGCGGCTTCGTCGAACTGGCCGAGCCGGACATGCGACATCGCCCTGGCGCCCAACATACCGAACAGCAGCGGATCGAAGGGGCTCAGATGCCTGGAATGGTCGGATGAGCCGATCGCAGCCTGCGGGTCGCCGGACTGCGAATGGACGAAAGATAGCGCATAGTGGCCGAGCGCGAAATTCGGGCTGAGGTCTACGGCGCGTTCCAGCTCGATGAGGGAGCCGTCCTGCTCGCCGCGCAGCCACAGCGCCCGCCCCATGGCCCAGTGAGCGGCCGGATTGTGATCGTCGACGAGCAGGCTCTGGCCGGCTGCCTCGAAGGCCAGGGCGCTTTCGTGGTCGCGGTCGCCCCAGCGCTGGAAGGCATTTTGCCAATGGGTGAAGGAGAGGCCGGCATAGGCGCGGGCGAACGTCGGATCGAGCTTCAAGGCTATGTCGAAGAAATGCCGGGCCTGCTCGTTTTCCGCGCGGGTGAAGCGATACATGTGCCAGAGACCGCGGTGGTAGGCTTCCCAGGCGTTCAGCGAATTGGGCGCCTTCAACATGGCGCGGTTGCGCTCGCCCGTCTCGATCTCGGCCGAGATCGACGAGACGATGCTGTTGCCGATGTCGTCGAGCACGGCAAAGATGTCGTTCGGCTTGCGCTCGAACGTCTCGGCCCAGACGATCCTGGCCGTGCGCACTTCGACCAGCTCGACCGCGACGGTGACGCGGCCGGCCTGGCTGCGTACCGTGCCGGTGGCGACATAATCGACATTGAGCCGACGGCCGGCATCCTCCGGCCCAATGTTTTTTTCGGCGAGCGCAAACACCGAACCGCGCGCGATGACGAAGAAATCCCTGAGCTTGGCCAGGCGGGTGATGATATCGTGGGTCAGGCCATCGGCGATGCCTCCGCGTGGGCCGCCGTCAGCCGTCTCTTCGGCAAACGGCATCACCGCAAGCGAAGCCTTGTGCGATGCAGCAGTGTCGGAATTGGGAAGCACAATTGACGCGTGAGGGGCCGCGGGTACGAGTGACGGTCGCGCCCAGAGCGTAGCGGCAGGTCGTTCGTTGCGGATCGTGCGCCATGCCTCACGAACGGGTCCGAAATCCAGATCCTCCGAAGCAAACAGCTGCGCTGCGGAAGCGAGATGTTCCTCGCACGCGTCAAACTGGCCGCGCTGCGCCAGCCCTTTCAGAAGAGCCACATGCGCGCGCCCGTCGAACGGAGCGAGTTCCAGCCATTTGTCCAGATGCGAAGACATTCTGTCGGCATCCACCGGAAGCTTGTTGACGAGATGTTCCAGGATTGCGGCGTGCCAAGAGCCGAAGCGGCGGCGCTGAGCGATCAGCCAGCTGTTGAAATGCGGGCTGCGGTCGATCTCCAGCCCATCGAGAAAGTCGCCGGCGAACATTCCGGAAAGAGCCTGCAGCCGCTCTAGACCGAGCGTCTCAACGCCCTTGGCGGCGGCCGAGGCTATGTCGACAGCGTCGACGGAAGCACCTCTCAGATCAAGCGCGATCGTGTCGCCTGGTGTCTCGACCCTGCGATGATGCGGTTCATCGAGGATGCCTCTAAGCTTGCTCAGGCACCAGCGAAGCTCGCCGCGCGGGTCGTTCGGCACATCCCACAAAAGCTCGCAGAGGCGGCTGCGGCCGACCGGATGCGGCGCCAGCGCCAGATAGGCGAGCAGCGCACACAGCTTGCGCGATTTTGGGAGCTGGATGATGATGCCGTTGCGTGCGATCGTCAGCGGTCCGAGCAGACGCACGGAAAAGCCGGCCACCTCGCCGTGGAGGCTCGATCGGGCGGATTCCACGAGCGTTTCCACGCCTGCTCCCACGCTGGCCAGTCGGCCTTTGTTTTATCACCAAACGCGACACGGTGCATCCGGCAACGAATTCCCGCTCCGGATGCTGGCATTGCCGGAGGCAAATGTAGCGCGGCAAGGTCTCGAAACCTCGCCGCCCAAGCCACCGGTCTGTAACCGGCCCGTGACGACAAGAGACAACGACAAGGCGAGGAGATCGACATGTTGCATCAACAGAAAATCAGAACCACCGCCGGGCGCGGCCGTCTGTTCGACAGCATTCTCGACACGGTCGGCGATACGCCGGTGATCCGCATCAATAATCTCGGACCGGACCATGCCACGATCTATGTGAAGGCCGAGTTCTTCAATCCCGCCGCCTCGGTGAAGGACCGGCTGGCGCTCAACATCATCGAGGAAGGCGAGCTCAGCGGCGCTCTAAAGCCTGGCCAGACCGTGGTCGAGGCGACCAGCGGCAACACCGGCATCGGCCTTGCCATGGTCTGCGCCCAGAAGGGCTATCCGCTGGTGGTGACGATGGCCGACAGTTTTTCCATCGAACGCCGCAAGCTGATGCGCATGCTGGGCGCCAAGGTGGTGCTGACGCCGCGCGCCCAGAAGGGTTTCGGCATGTACAAGAAGGCGGTGGAGCTCGCCGAAGCCAATGGCTGGTTCCTGGCCCGCCAGTTCGAAACCAAGGCCAACGCCGCCATTCACGAAGCGACGACGGCGCGCGAGATCATCAACGATTTCGCCGGCTCGCGGCTCGACTGCTTCGTCACCGGCTACGGCACGGGCGGCACCGTCGCCGGCGTCGGACGCGTGCTGCGCCGCGAGCGGCCGGAGACCCGGATCGTGCTCGCCGAACCGGCCAATGCGCAGCTTATCGGCAGCGGCAAGCCGCAGCAGCGCGGCACCGGCGGCGCGCCGGCCGCCAGCCATCCGGCGTTCGAGCCGCATCCGATCCAGGGCTGGACGCCCGACTTCATTCCGGACGTGCTGCAGGAGGCGATAGACGCAAGCCTCTATGACGAGGTGGTGCCGATTGCCGGGCCCGAGGGCATGAAATGGGCCAAGGCGCTGGCGCAGAAGGAAGGGATTTTCACCGGCATCTCCGGCGGAGCGACCTTCGCGGTGGCGCGGCAGATCGCGGAAAAGGCGGCGCCCGGCTCGGTGATCCTGTGCATGCTGCCCGATACTGGCGAACGCTACATGACGACACCGCTGTTCGACGGCATCGAGGCGGAGATGGACGCCGAGGAGACTGCGCTTTCGCAGTCGACGCCCGGCTGCCAGTTTCCGGCGTGACGGCGGCATATCGGGAGCGACCTGCATGGACACGCCGTCTGGATTGCCCGCCACGACCGCCGAGGAAACGCTTGACCCCTCGGACTGGGGAGATGTGCAGGTCCTGTCGCATCGGGTCGTCGACGATGCCGTCGCCTACCTGCGCGATGTCAGAGAGCGGCCGGTGTGGCAGGAGATGCCTGGAGATGTGAGGGAGTTCTTCACCGCGTCCCTGCCGCAATCGCCAACGCCGCTGGCCGATGTCTATGGCGACGTTGTCAAGAAGCTGATGGCCTATCCAATGGGCAATATCCATCCGCGCTTCTGGGCCTGGTACATGGGGTCGAGCAATTTCACCGGGGCGCTCGGTGATTTCCTGGCGGCGATCCAGGGCTCCAACCTCGGCGGCGGCAACCACGCCGCCGCCTTGATGGACGGCCAGGTCGTCGATTGGCTGAAGCAGATGCTGGGCTTTCCGCAATCGGCCAGCGGCACGCTGGTCAGCGGCGGCTCGATGGCCAACATCATCGGGCTGACCGTGGCGCGCAACGCCAAGGCCGGCATCGACATACGCGAGCACGGCGTTGCCGGCATCGACAAGCCGCTGCGTTTCTACGGCTCCGACCAGCTTCACTCCTGTCACCGCAAGGCGATGGAAGTGCTCGGCCTCGGCAACCGGGCGCTGCGTCGCATCCCGAGCGATGCCGGGCTGCGGATCGACATCGCTGCGTTGCGGGCGGCGATCGCCGAGGACCGCGACGCCGGCTTCAAGCCGGCCTGCGTAATCGGTACGGCCGGCACGGTGAACACCGGCGCAATCGACGATCTGCAAGCGCTGGCTGACCTGGCGGCAAAAGAGGATCTGTGGTTTCACGTCGATGGCTGCATCGGCGCCTTGCTTGCGATTGCGCCGGACAATTCGCATCGCGTTGCCGGCATCGAGCACGCCCACTCGATCGCGCTCGATCCGCATAAATGGCTGCACGCGCCATTCGAGGTCGGCTGCGCGCTGATCCGGGATGCCACCGTGCATCGCGGCACGTTCGCGGTGACGCCGGAATATCTGGAATCGACGCCGCGCGGCCTGGCCTCCGGCCAATGGCTGCACGATTACGGCCTGCAGACGACGCGCGGCTTTCGCGCTCTGAAGGTGTGGATGGCGTTGCGAGAGCACGGCATCGAAAAGTTCGGCCGGCTGATCGACCAGAACATCGCGCAAGGGCATTATCTCGGCGCGCTGATCGCGGCCGAACCGGCACTCGAACTGGTAGCGCCGGTGAGCATCAACATCGTCTGCTTTCGCTACCGCGCGGACGGACTGGGCGGGGAGCGCCTGAAAGCGCTCAATACCGAGATCATGCTGAGGCTGCAGGAAGAAGGCATCGCCGCCATTTCCGACACGACGGTGCATGGCCAGCATAGCCTCAGGGTGGCGATCAACAACCACCGCACCCGGCGCGACGATCTGGACCTGCTGGTGCGGGAAACGGTGCGGCTTGGACTGGAGATTTCAAGGCCTGGCGTGGCTCTTCCTTCTTCCCTTCTTGTGGGAGAAGGTGGACGCGAAGCGGCCGGATGAGAGGCGTTCCAGCTTGATACTGACGGCACTCCGTCCGCACCCCTCAACCGTCTTGGCGCTGCGCGCCAATCCACCTTCTCCCACAAGGGGAGAAGGAAGAAGGAGCGGCGCTGGCCCCGACAATTGGTCGTCTGCAAGGCTACGCCTCGAGCCAAACCTTCTCGAAGTGCTGCTCGAGCGACTGGTGCTGCTCGCAGCCATGCACGCCCTTGCGGTAGGTGCGGTAGACCGAGCGCCAGTAGGGCTGGATGATGATGCCGGAATCGCGCAGATTCTGCTCGATCTTGGCCATGAGCTCCTTGCGGGCGCCGGGATCGGGCATCGCCAGCGCCTTGTCGAGCAGACTGTCGAATTCCGGATCGGCGTAGGCGCTCTCGTTCCATGCGGCGCCAGACTTATAAGCGAGCGCCAGCACCTGGACGCCGAGCGGCCGGCCGAGCCACTCCGTGCAGGAGAAAGGATATTTGCTCCAGTCGTTCCAGAAGGTCGCGGCCGGCAGCACGGTGCGCTTGATCTTCAGCCCGGCCTCGCGCATCTGCGCGGCGATGGCGTCGCCGGTGCTCTTCTGCCAGTCGACGTCGACCGAGATGAGTTCGTATTCGTGGTCGGCCTTGCCGGCCTCGGCGAGCAGGGCCTTGGCTTGATCAATGTTGCGGACGGCCGGGCCGATATCGGCATATTCGGGATGCATCGGCCCGACATGATGGTTCTCGGCAGGCTTGCCGCGGTTGTCCATGCCGATCTTCAGCACAGCGGCGTTGTCGACGGCGAGCTGGGCGGCGCGGCGCACCTTGATGTCGTCATAGGGCGGATTGCCGATATTGAACCGCGCGACGATGGTCGAGCCGGTGGCGATTTCCGAATTGCTCAGGCCCATGGAGTCGGTCTGCGCAACCGTGTCGGAGGCGGTTTCGTGGTCGGTGTCGATCTCGCCCGATTCGAAGGCCGACAGCATCGCATTGGGGTCGGAGCCGTAGTCCACCCATTTGATGCCGTCGAGGTAGAACTCGCCCTTCCACCATGGCTTGTCTTTGCGGCGGACTTCGGCGCCGACCTCGGCGTCCCATGCCACGAGTTCGCAAGGCCCGGTGGTGATCGCCAATGCCTTCAGCGGATCGCCGTCGCCTTCATAGCTGCGGTGCATGATCAGCGCCGGGTAGTCGGCCATGCCGGCGATCAGCGAAATGTCGGGCTTCGGCAAATTGAGCCGCACGGTGACGTCGTCGACGCGCTCGATGCCGCCGTCGACGGGCTTCTTGGTATCGGCGTTGACCAGTGCGCCCATGCGCGCGGCGACCGAATTGCCGGCGACGGACGCATCGCACCAGCGCGTCAGATTGTGGATCACGTCGTCGGCGTTGAAGGTGTCGCCGTTCGACCAGGTGATGCCCTTGCGGACATGCAGCGTCAGCACGCGGGCGTCGTCGCTGGTTTCCCAGCTCTCGAGCAGCCATGGCTCGAAGGTGAAGTCGCGCTTCCAGCGCACCAAATATTCGTTGCACTGGCGGGCGACGTTGGACATCTCGACGCCGTCGAAGGTGCGCGGATCCTTCCAGCCCTTGACGTTCATGGCGACACGCAAGATGCCGCCGCGCTTCGGCTCCTCGGCCCTGGCCGGTGACGGCGCAAGCCCGCCGAGCGCCAGCGCGCCGGTAGCGCTGACGCCGAGCGCAGCCATGGTGGCGAGATATTCGCGCCGGTTCATCTGGCGTTTCTTGAAGCCATCGGCGACGGGCTCGGCCTGCGGATGCAGTTTTCGATCGGTCAGCATGAACTTCATTGTCGTCATTCCCCTGTTGTTGGGCACCTCTGCCGATCGCCAAACGCGGGGGACGGATGCGATCGCCGGAGCGCCATTGCCTCGGGGATGATAGGGCGAGCTCCCGTGGGGGAGTTGTTCGGACTTCCGCAGTTCTTGTGCGCTATTCCGCAAACGGAAGGTCCCCCTCACCCGGATTGCCAACCGAATTACGAAGAGCAATTCGGGGCAATCCGACCTCTCCCCCGGGGGAGAGGAGGTCGCCAGCGTTGATGCCAGCCTCTTCTCCCCAGCGGGGAGAAGGTGGACGCGAAGCGGCCGGATAAGGGGGCCTTCGCAACCTCAGTAAGGCCAGTCGCCTTTGCCGAGCGCGGCGATGGCCGCAACGATGCGGGCGAAGGCTTCGCCGGCCCGCGGCACGGTCTTGCGGGCGCGCAGGAAACTGTGCACGAGGCGCGTTTCCTCGCGCCACCAGGCGCGACCGCCGGCGGCCAGGATGCGGTCGCGATAGGCCTCGCCTTCCGAGGACAGCGGGTCGCATTGCGCGGTGACGATGACCGTCGGCGGCAGCCCGGAGAAGTCGGTGTCGCTGAGCGGCGAAAAGGTCGGGTCGTCTTGCGACTGTCCCTTCGCCGACCGGATCTGGCGATAGAACTCGATGTCGCGCAACGTCAGCAGCGGCGCTTCGGCGTGCTTGACATAGGAGCCGGCGTTCTCTTTGCCAACTGGTTCCGGGCCGCCGAGCTCGGGATAGATCAGCACCTGGCCGATCGCGCAGCGGAGGTTACTACGCGATGCCTGCGCCACCGCGGCGGCAAGGTTGCCGCCGGCGCTTTCGCCGCAGAGCACGGTCGGCAGGCCGGTCGTCGCCGCCGCCCATTCGAACACGGCCAGCGCATCGTCGAAGGCGGCTGGATGCAGATGTTCGGGCGCCAGCCTGTAGTCGGCGGACAGCACGGCAAAACCGGTGCCGGCGCAGATCTCGGCGCAGATGTCGTCATGGCTGTCGAGCCCGCCAAGCACGAAGCCGCCGCCGTGATAATAGACGACCGCTGCCTGCGGCGCCGTGCCCGCCATCTGGTAACGCCGGACCGGGATCGCACGGTCGCCGACGCTGCTGTCACTGGCCTTGACGCCGGCCGGATAGGGCTCACGAAACGCCCGGCACATGGCATCATAGACCGCCCGCTGCCTTTCGATCGGCATGAAAGCGATTTCGGGCGGATACCAGTCGTTGACCCGGTCGATATAGGCCCACAGCTCCGGATCGAGCAGCGTCTGGTATTTTCCGCGGTCTTTTATTTCGGGTCGATCGGCCTCGGTGACCATCGCTGCGCGATCCCGCTCAGAGCTCGGCGTAGAGCCGGGCAGCATTTTCATAGCTGAAGCGCAGCGGCACCGAGCCCTCGACCTGCCAGGCTTCGACCGTCTCGCCTGCCAGCAGCCGGCAGGCGCCGTCGGTGGTGGTGACGGCACCGCCATAGAGCCGGTTGGCAAGGTTGAGGATGGCCGTCTGGTGCATCGCCGTGCTGCCGCTGCCGCAGGCATCCTTGACCAGCAGCACTCGAAACCCGAGCGCCACCGCATCCTTGACGGTGGCATCGATGCAGGCCTCGGTCCAGACGCCGGCAACGACCAGCCACTCGATGCCGTCGGCCTTCAGCCGCTCGGCGGCAGGCCCCGCGCGGAAGGCGCTGGCATCGGTCTTGACCAGCATCATCTCGCCTGTCGCCGGGCCCACTTCCGCGCAGATCGCAGTCAGCGGATCGTCCTTGTCGGAAAACGCCGACTTGCCGCTGGCCTCGACCGGGTGGAACGGCCGCGCCGTGGCGAGATCGACGATATAGGCCCAGTGGTAAAGGGGCACATTGTTGGCCCGCGCCGCCTCCTGCAGCCGCTGGACGTTGGCGAGGATGTCGCCATAGCCTTCGACCAGATAGCGCTTGTCCCGCCGATGCTCCTCCTGGAGATCGATGAACACCGCCGCCACCTTGCCGCGCTTGATCGAGATCGGGCTTTTCATGCAAAACTGCCTGTCAACACTCAAACCTGCCTGTCAAGGAACTCGTCCTCATAAGGGAAGCGCGACAGAAGCTCGGTGCCGGTCTCGGTGATCAGGATCTCGTCCTCCAGCTTGACGCCCTCGCGGCCGCCCTTCTCGCCGATATAGCTTTCGACGCTGACCACCATGCCGGGCACGATGACACCGTCGCGGCCATAGGTCTCGTAGTCCATGGCATGCGCGATGAACGGCGTCTCGCCATGCATGCCGACGCCGTGCATGACCGAGGTGTAGCGCTGGTCGACGAAGCGGTCGGGAATTTTCCAGGCCTTTTCGGCAATCTCGCGAAATGCCATGCCCGGCTTGACGACCCCGATATTGTGCTGAACCTGGTCGTGCGCCATCTTGTAGAGCGACTTCTGGTAATCCGTCGGCCTGCCCGGGCCGCAGCGGAAGGTACGCGAGAAATCCGAATAATAGCCGTAGCAGCCGATCGTATCGGTATCGAGCGCCAAGAGTTCGCCCGGCCTGATCTTGCGGCCGCTCGCCTCGTTGAACCACGGATTGGTGCGCTGGCCCGAGGTCAGCAGCCGGGTCTCGATGAACTCGCCGCCTTGCCGGATCACCTCACCATACATGATGGCGAACAGCTCGTTTTCGGAAACGCCAGGCTTGATCGCCTCGCGCACCGCATAGACCGCAGCCTCGGCACCAGCCATCGACACCTGCAGGCATTTTACTTCCTCGGGCGTCTTGACCGCGCGCACCGCCAAAATCTCGCCCTGGCAATCCCGCACCTCGCAGCCGCGCTTTTCCAGCGCCAGTGCCTGCAGATGGCTGCAGCGGTCAAGGCCGAGCTTCATCGAGCCGCCGCCATGCGCCTTGAGCAATTCGGCGATCTCATCGGCGAACGGGCCGGCGGTCTCGTCGTCGCGGCCTGACACCGATGACCAGACCAGCTTGGACGGACGCGCCTCGTCGATCGTGTCGAGCACCATCGAGACATGGTAGCTCTGCGGATATTCGAACAACACGATCGGCCCTTCGGTGGGGATGAAGAAGTAGCGCGTCGAGTTGCGCAGGAAATAGCCGAACATGTTGCGCGAGCCGGTGGCGTAGCGCTGGTTGTAGGGGTCGAACAAAACGACGCCGCCATAGCCGGCCTCGCGCATCCAGGCGCGCAGCCTGGCCAGCCGGCCCTTGCGCAGCGCGTCGGCGTCGATGAAGGACGGCTCGGTGTCCGACAGCCACATGCCGCCGGCCGGATCCGCCGCCGCCGGATGGCGCATGCGGTCCTTGAAGTCGACGTCCTCGGTGCTGTCGGGGTCAAAAACGACGATGCTCATGGGTGCCTCCTGGAAGCGGCGAGGATGGGCTATGCGCCGCGTAGAGGCTGTGCGAGATGCCGCATATGTTGTGCCGGATGCCGCAGCCCCGACGCGCCGGCGATCCTTCGCGCCCCTCTCTGTCCTGCCGGACATCTCCCCCACGAGGGGGGAGATCGGCAGCTTCGCCGATGGCGCTACTCTCGCGATGTTGGCAATTGGCGAAAGCGGAGGCGACGGCCAATCTCCCCCCTTTGTGGGGGAGATGCCCGGCAGGGCAGAGAGGGGCGCTGTCCCGCCAACATCCGAAATACCTAATGCCTCCGCATCACCTTCGGCGCATGGCCATGCTCCTCCCGGAACGCCCGCGCAAAGCTCGACATCGAGGCGAAACCGCAGGCCAGCGCGACGTCGCGCACCATCAGCGTCGAATGCGCCAAGAGGTCGGCGGCACGCTTCAGCCGCAGGCGGCGGTAATAGCCGTTGGGCGAGATACTGAGTTCGGAGCGGAAATTGCGTTCGAGCTTATCGGAGGAGACACCAAGTCGCCCCGCCAGTTCCGCCATGCCGAGCCGCTCCTCCACCGCATCCTCCATGATGGCGATGGCCGACAGCACCAGTTCGTTCTGCACGCCGGTCCGCAGCCTGAGCGGCATCAGCTTGCGGTCGACGCTGGAGCGTAGCGGGCTGTGCACAAACCATTCGGCGACGCCGGCGGCCAGTTCGGCGCCATAATCGCTGGTGATGATCTCCAGCATCATGTCGAGGCTGCCGACGCCACCGGCCGAAGTGAAGCGCTTGCGGTCGATGACATAGAGATCGCGCCTCAGCTCGATATCCGGAAACGCTTCGGTGAAGGCAGCCTGGCTGGTCCAGTGCAAGGTGCAGGCATGACCGTCGAGCAGGCCGGCCCGAGCCAGGAAGAAGGCGGCATCCGCCACCGCACCGATATGGGCGCCGTCGCGCAGGCTCCTGCGGATCCAGCTCACCGCATCGTGCGCGACGAGATGATCGGCATCGCCGCCCGAGCAGACGACGACGCGATCGACCTTCGGCGCGTCATGGGCGGCAAAGCCGGGCTGGATGACGACGCCGTTCGAGGCCTCCACCGGGCCTTCGGCGGCGCCGACGATGATCCAGCGGTACCAGTCCCGCTTGGCCAGCACGTTCGCCGCGCGCAGCGGCTCGATCACCGAGCTGAACGCCATCATCGGAAAGCCGGGGAAAACCAGCACGGCGAAGGTGAGGGGCTCGGTAGGTTTGGGTGCGTCGCGCGTGGCCATGGGGGTCCGGACCCGGGAGGGTTGCGGCGCTACAATTCGGGCAGATGGGGCTTGGGGTCAACGGGGTTGGCGTGATCACGAAGCGCCGGCGCTGCCCCTCACCTGCCTGCCGGCATCCTCTCCCCGTATAGTGACGGGGAGAGGAGCGCTCTCATCGACGGGTTCGCCAATCGCCAACATTGCAAAGAGAGCGGCGGCGTTGCGGCCATTTCCCTTCTCCCCGTCCCTATACGGGGAGAAGTGCCCGGCAGGGCGATGAGGGGCAGCGCCAACATTGGCGGTCGATCGCCTTTGGTCGGGCGCTTTCTAACTCGCCAGCGCCTGATCCAGATCCGCGATCAGATCGTCGCCGTCCTCGATCCCGGCCGACAACCGCACCAGCGAATCCGAAATCCCGATCTCGGCGCGTTTTTTCGCCGGGATCGAGCCGTGCGTCATCAGCGCCGGGTGCTCGATCAGGCTTTCGACGCCGCCGAGGCTTTCGGCCAGCGTGAACAGTTGCGTATGTTCGAGGAAGCGTTTGGTGCCGGCGAGGTCGCGGTCGAGCTCGACCGTGATCATGCCGCCGAAGGCGTGCATCTGCCGCCTGGCGATGGCGTGCTGCGGGTGGCTGGGCAGGCCGGGATAGATGACACGGCGGATGTCGGGACGGGTCTCCAGCCAGTGCGCGATCTTCTGGCCGTTCGACGAATGACGCTCCATCCTCAGCGCAAGCGTCTTCAGTCCGCGCAGCGCCAGGAAACTGTCGAACGGCCCTGAAATGGCGCCGATGGCGTTCTGCAGGAATTTCAGCCGGTCGGCGAGATCCTTGTTGTCGCCGACCACGGCGACGCCGCCGACCATGTCGGAATGGCCGTTGAGGTATTTCGTCGTCGAATGGACCACGATGTCGATGCCGAGCTCCAGCGGCCGCTGCAGATAGGGGCTGCAGAAAGTGTTGTCGGCGACTGAGAGCACGCCTTTGCGCCTGGCAAGTGCTGCGACGCCTTCGAGGTCGACGACACGCAGCAGCGGGTTGGTCGGCGTCTCGACCCAGAGCATTTTGGTTTCCGGGCGGATCGTCGCCTCGACCGCGGCAAGGTCGGTGAAGTCGACGAAGTCGACCTGCAAATTGGCCGAGCGCTTGCGCACCCGTTCCAGCAGCCGGAACGTGCCGCCATAGATGTCGTCGGTCGCGACGATATGCGCGCCTGAATCGAGCAATTCGAAAATGGTTGCGATCGCCGCCAGCCCCGAAGCGAAGGCGAAGGCGGCGGTGCCGCTTTCGAGGTCGGCCACCGCGCGCTCGAAGGCGAAGCGGGTCGGGTTCTGGCTGCGGGCATATTCAAAGCCCTTGTGCACGCCCGGGCTCTGCTGACCGTAGGTCGAAGTTGCATAGATCGGTACCATCACCGCGCCCGTCGTCGGGTCGTGGCTCTGGCCGCCATGGATGGTGCGCGTCGAAAAGGCGAGGCGGTTTTTGCCCGATACGGTGGCTTTGACGGTCATCGGGCGCGCCTCAGATGGTTGATCAGGTCGATGCGTGTTATCAGGCCGATGAATTCGTCGCCGTCGAAGACGATGGCGACCTCGTTGCGATCGAAGACCGGCAGCAACGCGTCCAGCGTCTGGCTGGCTTGCAGCGTGTGCAGGGTAGAGGTCATAGCCGTACTGACCGGGGCCTTGAAGCGGTCCCAGCGGCTGTCATAGGGGCCTTCGACCTTGGCGAGGATATCGCTTTCGTCGATGATGCCGACGAGCTTGCCCTCGTCCAGCACCGGCAGCTGCGAGACATCCGATCGGCGCATGCGGCCATAGGCGTTGAGCAGGCTTTCGTCCGGGCCGACGGACACGACATCGCCGGTGCGGAGCGTGCGCATGACCAGGTCGCGCAGATCGCCATGCTGCTCCTGCTCGGCCAGGCCCTGCTCGACCAGCCAGAAATCGTCGAAGACTTTCGACAGGTACTTGTTGCCGCTGTCGCAGACGAAGGTAACGACGCGCTTCGGCACGGTCTGCTCGCGGCAATAGCGGAGCGCTGCCGAAAGCAGCGTACCGGACGACGAGCCGGCGAGAATGCCTTCCTTCGAAAGTAGGTCGCGCACCGCAAGCATGCTCTGCTTGTCGGGGATGGAATAGGCCTTCCTGACCAGCGACAGATCGGCATTGGGCGGCACGAAATCCTCGCCGATGCCTTCGACGGTCCAGCTTCCGGCCTCTACCATCTTGCCGGTCTTGATCAACGGTGCCAGCACCGAGCCGACCGGATCGGCCAAAATCATCTCGGTCTTCGGCGAGACTTTCGCAAAATAGCGGCCAAGCCCGGTCAGCGTGCCGCCGGAGCCGACGCCGACGACCACCGCATCGACATCGCCTCCGAGCTGTTGAAAGATTTCCGGCCCGGTCGAGGTTTCGTGGGCCAGCGGATTGGCCGGGTTGGCAAACTGGTTGGCGTAGAAGGCGCCGGGCAACTCGGCGGCGATCTTTTCGGCCATGTCCTGATAATATTCGGCATGGCCCTTGCCGACATCGGAACGCGTCATGCGCACTTCCGCGCCGAGCGCCCGCAGATGCTGGATTTTTTCGCGCGACATCTTGTCGGGCACGACGAGGATGATGCGGTAGCCCTTGGGGATGCCGACCTGGGCGAGACCAAGACCGGTATTGCCGGCGGTCGCCTCCACGATCGTCCCGCCGCGTTTCAGTTTGCCCTGTTTTTCGGCGGCGGCAATCATCGACAGCGCGATGCGGTCCTTGATCGAGCCGCCGGGATTCTGGCTTTCGAGCTTGATGAACAGCCGGCACTTGCCGATGTCGAATTTGGTCAGCTCGACGACCGGTGTCTGCCCGATCAGGTCGAGAACCGAGGCATAGGGCGGGCGCAGGCGGGACGATGCATCGTCCGGTGCCACGATCTTGTGCTTGCTCATGTCAGATGCTCCGTTGCCAGAATGAGCAACCGCCCTGGAAGACGGCAACCTACCGTCTTTTCCAGCCGTTTGCCGTTGGAAAGAAGATAGATCGTGCCAATCCGGCGGCCAGCAGGGGAATGGAATTTCGCGAAAGCTTCGCCGGCCTGCAGGCAGGGCAAAAGATTTGCAGAACCTGCCTGGGACTAAACGCACCATCTCGTTCGTTGCCGCCGCCGATTCCGCCATGCTACCCGGCGTTGGGCGAACAGCAATGCAGGGAACGGCCGATGAAGATTCTTGCCTATGACAATTTCAGGCCCGGCGTCACGCTCGACGATTTGCGGCCTTATCTGCGCGACGAAGTTTCGAATGTCTGGCGGCTCTGGAAGGCGGGGATCGTGCGCGAGAATTATGCGCGCGGCGATATTGGCGGCGTCATCATCGTCTTCGAGCTCGACAGCGTCGCGGAAGCGCGGCGCTACACCGAGGACTTCCCGCTGTCCAAGGCCGGGCTGCTGGAATGGCACTTCATCGCCTTCGACGCGCCATTGCCGCTGGAATTCCTGTTCGATCCGACGGTCGATATCGCCAAGCCATGGGACCGGACTGCGGCATGATCCGGGCGAGCGACGGGATCGAAATCCCGGCCAGCCTGGCTGAGTGGTGCGATCCGCGCCGCACGGCGCTGGTGGTCTACGACATGCAGGTCGGCATCTGCCGCCAGGTGGCCGGCGCCGCGACCATCGTCGAGCGTACCGGCACGGTGCTGGAAGCGGCGCGCATGGCCGGAATGCGGGTGGCGTTCACGCGCCATCTGTCGCTGCCGCGCAAATGGATGGGCGCGACGCAGCTGCGCACCGCCATGGCCTGGCAGCGGCGCGACAGCCCCGACACGGTCGAGCCGTGGTTCCCGCGCGATGCCGAAGCGACGCGGATCGTGCCCGAGCTGGAACCCCGCGATGACGAGGCGGTGTTCGACAAGCTCACGATGTCGGCCTTCGATTCCACCGCGCTCGGCTTTGCCTTGCGCGATTGCGGCGTGCGCACGATAGCGCTCGCTGGCATCGCCATGGAGATCGGCATCGAGCCGACCGTTCGCCAGGCGACCGACAATGGCTTCGTCGCTATGGTAATCGAGGACGCCTGTGGCTTCGGGAACCGCGAAGCGCGCGCCCGCTCGATGGCGACGCTACGCTTCCTCGGCGAAGCCGTCGTCACCGACGTCGCAAGCTTCTGCAGCGCGCTTGCCGGTGCGGGTTGAGGGCAGTCGGCTTGCCGGCGCGACCCACCGTTTCACGGGAACGCCGAACCGCTCTATGCCTTTGTTTTCAGGCAATTGCAGATGGAAAAACCGCTCCGCGCTTTTCCCGGAATTGATCTAGAGCGTCGGACGTTCAGTTTGAATCGCGAGGGATTCCAGTGAGGCGTGGTTCATGATTCACTTCCTGTAGGAGGTGATTTGC
>NZ_JAMYTF010000044.1:0-40339 GCF_040322295.1 Mesorhizobium sp. M0159 | reverse complement strand
CCCCCCGACACCTCTTTTTGTGCTGCTTCCGCCCCCCTCCTACTCTAGGTTCTCTTTCACACCCGCATCCCCCAACCCGTGTTTGGGGTTCACCCCTCCCCTCTCTAAACCCCGGGCCCCGCCCCCCCCCCCCCCCCCACCAGGCTTGGGAGGCTTAGCGAGCCGCGGTCCAGCCCTTGTAATCCTTCAAATTGTCGGCCGTGATCAGCTTCGGGTCGAGCAGCACCGTCGGCTCGGCCGGCTTCTTGCCGGCAAGCAGGTCAGCCGCCATCGTCAGCGACTGGCCGGCCATCACATAGGGATCCTGCGAGGCCGAGGCCTTGATCATCGACGTGCCGGAGGCGAGTTCCTTCTCGATATCGGGTGCACCGTCGACCGCGGTGAAGATGAACTCCGAGCGGTTGAGCTGCTTGGCCGCAAGCTGGGCGCCGATCGCCGTCGGATCGTTGATGGCGAAGACCGCGTCGATCTTGTCGAAACGCGTCAGCAGCGACTGGAACACTTTCAGGCCGCCGTCACGCGAGCCTTCGGCGTTCTGGTCGTCGGAAAGGATCTTGATGTCGGGGTGCTTTGCCAGCACGTCCTTGCAGCCCTTGACCCGCTCCAGGATCGACGACGAGGCCGGGCCATTGAGGATGACATAGTCGCCCTTGCCGCCGGTATTATCGACCAGATACTGGCACGCCTCTTCGCCGGCCTTGACGTTGTTGGTCATCACGGTGACGTCGGCGTCCGGCGCCGAAACGTCGAAAGCGGCAACGACGATGCCGGCCGCCTGCGCCTTCTTCACCGCCGGCGCGATCGCCTTGGCATCGACTGCGTTGAGCATGATGACGTCGACACCGGCAGCGATGAAGGAATCGACCTGCGATACCTGCTTGTTGAGATCGTAGTCGGCCGATACCGATGTCACCTGCACATTCGGGTTGATCTTCTTGGCCGCGTCCTCGATGCCCTTGATGGTGGCGACGAAGAACGGGTTGCCGAGCAGTCCGACCGAGATGCCGACCTTGTTCAGATCCTTTGCCGATGCCGGCGCGATGACGGCGGCCGCAAGGGCGACGCCGCAGAGCAGTTTAGCGATGGTCTTCATTGTTTTATTTTCCTCCTGATGCCCCGCGCCTCTCACGGTGCGTTACACATGAAACCGGCTCGTTGGATGCCGGCGACTAAGGGCCATCACGTTCTTGCTCCTGCCTGGAGCCGGTAACGGTCGAGGGCGACCGCCACGATGATGACCAATCCCTTGATGATGTACTGCCAGATGTCCGAAACACCGGCGAGGATGAGCCCGTTGGACAGCACGGCGATGATCAGGCCGCCGATCAGCGTGCCCCAGATCGAGCCGACACCGCCGACGAAACTGGTGCCGCCGAGGATGACTGCGGCAATGGCGTCGAGTTCGTAGGACTGGCCGAGCTGAAGCCCGTTGGCGGCATAGAGCCGGGCCGCCGACATGGCGCCGCCAAGGCCGGCCAGAAGGCCGGAAACGCCGTAGACGAAGAGCAGCACCAGCGGCACCTTGATGCCGGTCAGCCTGGCGGCCTCGGCGTTGCCGCCGACGGCGTAGATCCAGGTGCCGAGCACGGTGCGCTTGAGCACCAGCCAGGACAGGACGACGACCGCCAGCGCGATGATTACCAGCCACGGAACGCCGAACAGCGAACCGTTGCCGATGAAGTCGAACGGCAGGTCCGCGTTGAACACCGTCGTGTCCTGGCCGAGCAGGCGGGCGACGCCGCGCACGGCGGTCAGCGATCCCAGCGTGACGATGAAGGGCGGCAGCTTGATATAGGCGATCAGCAGCCCGTTGATGACGCCGAAACCGAGCCCGACGAGAATGGCCGCGGGCACGCCCAGCAGTCCCCAATCGGGCACCAGCGACACCATCACCGCCACCATCGCCGAGGCGGCAAGGATCGAGCCGACGGACAGGTCGATGCCGCCGGTCAGGATGACGAAGGTCATGCCGGCGGCCAGCACGATATTGATCGACGATTGCTGCATGACGATCAGCAGGTTGGTCTGGGTGAAAAAGCGCGGATTGATGAACTGGAAGCCGACCGCCAGCAGGATCAGGATCGGCAGCATGCCGAGTGCGGCGATGGCGGTACGCCACCTCGTGCTCCTGCCGACCGCCCGGTCGTCCGCTTTCATCGTGTCGGCCACCTTGTCGGTCATCGCTGAGCCGCTCCCGTTGCAAGTTCCATGATCGCTTCCTGCCGCAGCGGCTCGCCCTCCGACGCCGTCACCTCGCCGGCAATGGTGCCGTCGCGCATCACCAGCACGCGGTCGGCGATGCCGATCACCTCCGGCAGTTCGCTGGAGATCATCAGGATGGCGATGCCTTTCTTGGCCAGGTTGTCGATCAGCCGATAGATTTCCGACTTCGCCCCGACATCGACGCCGCGGGTCGGCTCATCGAGGATGACGACCTGCGGCTCGGTTTCCAGCAGGCGGGCGAGCAGCACCTTCTGCTGGTTGCCGCCCGACAGCGAGCCGGCATTGGCCTGCACCGAGCTGGTGCGGATGGAGAGGTCTGACACCGCCTTGGCGGCGCGCTTTTCGGCAGCCGTGAAGTCGCGCAAACCGCCGGCCTTCGCGTCCTTTGCCAGCACGCCCATGCTGATATTGTCGGAGATCGACATGTCGAGAAACAGGCCAAGTTGCTTGCGGTCCTCGGTCAGGTAGGCGATGCCGGCATCGAGCGCCTCGCTCGGCGAACCGATGGATATCGGTTTGCCGCCGAGCTCCAGCGTGCCTGATGTGTGCCTGTCGGCGCCGAAGATCAGCCGTGCCAGTTCGGTGCGGCCCGAGCCGACCAGGCCGGCCAGTGCCAGCACCTCGCCCTGGTGGAGGTCGAAGGAACAATTCTTTATGAGATTGCCGTCCGACATGTCGCGCACCGACAGCGCGATGGCGCGCTTGCTGTCCGGCGGACGGTGATCCTTCTTGTAGAACGTCGACAGATCGCGCCCGACCATCATCGATACCAGGCGCGAGGCGTTCAGGTCGGCGCGGTCGAGCGTGCCGACATAGCCGCTGTCGCGTAGCACGCTGACGCGGTCGGCGAGCTGGTAGACCTCTTCCATGCGGTGGCTGATGTAGATGATGGCGATGCCTTGCGACTTCAGCGTCGCGATCACCTCGAACAGCCGGTCGGTCTCACGCGAGGTCAGCGACGTGGTCGGCTCGTCCATGACGATGATGCGCGCATTGGTCGACAGCGCGCGGGCGATTTCCACCAGCTGTCGCTCGCCGAGCGACAGGCTTGCGACCGGAGTGCGCGCCGAGAAGGTCACGCCAAGCCGCGCGATGATCTCGCTGGCGCGCCGATTGCACTGCTCGCGGTCGACAACGCCGAACCGTCGCGGCTCGTTGCCGAGAAAAATGTTCTGCGCTACCGACAGATTAGGCGCCAGCGACAGCTCCTGATAGATGACCGCAATGCCGGCGGCGCGCGCCTTGATCGGGTCGCCAGTCGCGGCCGGCACTCCGTCGATCAGGATTTCGCCGCCGGGGTCCGGCCGGTAGGCGCCGGACAGCACCTTCATCAGCGTCGACTTGCCGGCACCGTTTTCGCCCATCAGCGCGTGCAGCTCGCCGGCGTGAACGGTCAGCGACACATCGTGCAAGGCGCGGATCGCACCGAACGTCTTGGAGATGTGGCGCATCTCCAGCACCGGCTGGCGCACCGTCTCGATCCGGGCGGCGGCGCTCATCGCGCAGCTCCTGCAGCTGCGCTGGCCACAGCCCGGTCGGCGGCAAGGCCGCGCCAGTCGTTGCGATAGCCGGCAAGGCCGCTGAAACTTGCCGCATGCACCGCCTCCGGCGCTTCGGTGGCAAACTGGCGTCCGACGCTTTCGAAGGCAAGTGCGGCAGCACCGGTGGCGCTGCCCTCCAGCGTTGCGCCCTGCAGGAAAGCCTGCCCGGGCCGCAACTGCGCCAGCAACGCGGCAAGCAGCCCGCCATTGTTCAGACCGCCGTCGACGATCACTGTGTTGTCCGAATGGATCAGCTCGAGGCACAGATCGACCATCAGCGCGACATAGAGCAGCGCCATGGCCGCGCGTTCCTCGGCATTGGGCGTACGCCCGACCAGTTCGCCGCGGCGGTGCGGCATCGGGCCGCCGGGCGCGAAGCTCGGCAGCGCCATAATGCCGGCGTCGATCACCCGTTGTATCGATGACGGCGCGATTGCGCCCTGCCAGCCGGCGCTGATCGTGGCGAATTCGCGCCCGCCCATGAAGCGGACGGTTGGCACCGGGCCGCCATCGACATCGACATTGACCAGCATGTCGCGCTCGCCATCGAGTGCGTCGAGCGGGCAGTCCGGATTGAGCACGACCACCCAGGTGCCGGTCGAGACCACGGTCACCGGCCCGAGCTGCTGCCGGCGGTAGGCATGGAGCGCGGCATTGCTGTCGTGGACGCCATTATGGATGGCGACTGGCTTCGCGGCCTGGCCGAAGCGCTGCTCGCCGATCACCGCGCCGGCACGCTCGAAGGCGGGCATCTGGCCGCGCCAGCCCTCGGCATCGACCAGCGAGCTGAAATCGCGTTTGCGCGGCGCCCATAAATGCGAGTGGCAGCCAAGATACGACACTTCCGATACCGGCCGGCCGCCAAACCGCCAGCTCCAATATTGGGGGTAGCCGAGGATCGATTTCGCTGTGGCGAAGGCACCGGGCTCCACCTCCTTCAGCCACAACATGTGGCGGCCGTAGTTGAAGCCAAGCGGCAGGCGCGGCGAAAAGGTCTCGGCAAAATCCGGAATGCGGCGGTCGATCTGCGCGGCGATTTCAGCTGGCGGTTCCTGCTCGTAATCGAGGATCGGATGCGTCAGCGCGGCTTCGTCGACCAACGCGAAGGTGCAGCCATGGCCGGATACCATCAGCCCTTCCACGCCATGCGTGTCGACTGCATCATCGATGGCGCGAGCCGCCCAGTCGTGCAGCGCTGGCTCGTCGAGCACGCTGAAGCCGCCTTTGCGGATCCAGCTCGGCTGGGTGCGGCGCTCCTCGAGGATCTGTCCGTCCTGGCCGAAGACGAACAGCTTCGAATTGGTCTTGCCGAAATCGAGGACGGCGATGTTCACTGGGCGCCTCCCGAGGAAGCCGCGATCCGCACCATGACGCCGGCATCTTCGAGCATATGGGCATCTGTCTCGGACAGGCCGTCATCGGTGACCAGCGTGCCGATCCGCGACAGCGGCAGTGCCACATTGCGCGCGTGGATCGACAGTTTTCGGCTGTCGGCCAGCACGACGATCTGGTCGGCGCAGAGGCTGAGCTCGACGATCGAGCGGACCAGCAGCGGGTGCGATTCCAGAAGGCCTTCCTGGCCGATGCCTTGCGCGCCGAGAAAGAACTTCGAGGCGTAGAACGGCACCGTCTGCGTCAGCGAATGGATGATGCCCGGCTCGCGGTGCAGTTCGCCGCCGGCGACGGTGAGGCTGCAATGGCCGTGGTCGCTGAGATAGGCCGCGAGCGGCATCGAGTTGGTGTAGAGCCGGATGTTGCGGTCGGCGAGCTTGACGCCGAGATGGAAGCAGGTCGAACCGCCATGCACGATGACCGCGTCGCCGTCGCGCACCATGGTGGCGGCGAGAGCGGCGATCTGCCGCTTGGCCTCGACGGCGAGGTCGCGGTTCTCGTCATAGGGCCTGGCATAGGCGACGCCGGCTTGCGAAGCGCCATCGAGCGCCGAGATGCCGCCATAGACCTTGCGCGCTTCGCCGGCCTCGTCGATCTTGTCGATGTCGCGCCGCACTGTCGCCGCCGACACGCCAAGCCGCTCCTGCAGCTCGCGCACCGATGCGAAAGGCCGGTCCCGCAAAAGCTCGACAATCTGGCGCTGGCGGCCGGAGTCGCTCAACCCTTACCTCCCAATGCGCTTGCCTCCCAAGCATTTTGCAGGGCATTGCCATTTTGCACGGCAATTGGTGCAACTTACTCAACACGCCTCGGATTGCAAGCCTGATCTGACGCGATAACATCACTGTTGACGTAACTTACTCGCATCTGCGATACCAGCGTCGGTCTTCGTCCCGGCACCGGGACGTCCAAAGCCGTGGCCACGCGGCCGGTTTGTGGAGGAATTTCGATGACGATCAGTGCGGATGCGCAGGAACTGGCAGCGCTGCAGTCGCTTTCGGCCGCCATCGGCAGCGACCCGCATCTGACCCAGGCCGCCGGCGGCAACACCTCGCTGAAAGCCGGCGACACGCTCTGGATCAAGGCCTCCGGCACCTGGCTGAAGGACGCGCTCATCGCGGACATCATGGTGCCGGTCGGCATCCCGCCATTGCTCGACGCCATCGAACGGCGCGACCCGGCCGCCGAACAGCCGCAGGCCTTCACTGTCGGCGCCCTCAACGCGCGCGGCTTGCGCCCGTCGATCGAGACCACCGTGCATGCGCTGATGCCGCAGCGCATCGTTCTGCATGTTCACTGCGTCGAGACCATTTCGCTGGCCGTGCAGGCCGACTGCGAGGCCGAGGCCGCCAGACGGCTCGACGGCCATCAATGGGCGTATGTTCCCTATCGCCGGCCGGGACTGCCGCTCGCGCAGGGTATCGCCGAGCGCCTTCGGCCAGGCGTGGATATCCTGATCCTCGGCAATCACGGCCTGGTCGTTGCAGCCGAGACCGTCGCCGCGGCCGACATGCTGCTGCGGCGCGTGACACGACTGTTGGCGCGGCCGCCGCGCCAGGTGGCGGAACCGGACATCGCGGCATTGACGGCGCGCGCCGGCGACAGCGACTACAGATTGCCGGCGGACGTTGAGGCGCATGCGGTGGCGATCGACCCCGAAAGCTGCCGCATGGCTTCGGGTGGCAGCCTCTACCCCGACCACGTCATCTTTCTCGGCGAAGGCTCGGTCGTGGCGAGACCGGACGAGGGTGTGAAGCGCGTCATCGAGCGCTGCGGCGCCGCACCCGTGGCGATCCTGTTTCCTGGACTCGGCGTGTTGATGCGCGGCGACGCCGGCGCCGGTGCCGACGCCATGCAGCGCTGCCTTTCCGACGTGACAGCGCGGATCGATGTCTCGGCGAAGCTGAATTATCTGACAGCGGCGGAGAATGACGAGCTGATCAACTGGGACGCCGAAAAATATCGCCAGAAACTCAATGCCGGAGGCAGCTGACATGCCGCGTTCGTCTGGTCCGCTTGCCATCGGCATCGACATCGGCACATCCGGCGCGCGCGCCGTCGCCATGCGTCCGGATTTTTCCGTTGCCGCGCATTCCGCTATTGCCCTCGAGCGATTTGGGCCGAACGGCCGCGACCCCGCCATATGGTGGGAGGCGGTCGGCGCGACGTTGGCGGAACTGCTCAAATGTATCGATCGCGCGGCAGTGCGCTCGATCGCCGTCGACGGTACGTCGGGCACGCTGCTGCCGGTCGACGGCGCCGGGCGGCCGCTGGCCGAACCGCTGATGTACAACGACAAGGTCGCTGACGACACTATTCTGACAGCAATAGCCGGCGCGGCACCGGCAACGAGCGCTGCACTTGGGGCGACCTCCGGTCTCGCCAAGGCGCTGTCTTTCCAGCACCTGCCCGGCGTCGCCACTGTGCTGCACCAGGCAGACTGGATCGCCGGACAGTTTTCCGGCCGCTTCGATGTCAGCGACGAGAACAACGCCCTGAAGACCGGCTACGACGTCGAGGCCCGGCGCTGGCCGGACTGGATCGCGGCGACCGGCGTGCGCATGGAATTCCTGCCCCGCGTCGTCCGGCCGGGCGATGTCACGGACACGCTCACCGCCAGCGCTGCGAAAATGTTCGGCCTGCCGCGCGACGTGGTTATCGTTGCCGGCACGACGGATGGCTGCGCCTCATTCCTGGCGACCGGTGCGAGTGCCGCGGGCGACGGCGTTACCGCGCTCGGCTCGTCGCTGACCATCAAGATCCTCTCCGACCGGCCGATCTCGGCGCCGCAATTCGGCATCTACAGCCATCGGCTGGGTGACACCTACCTGGCGGGCGGCGCCTCGAACTCCGGCGGCAAGGTGCTGGCCCAGCATTTCCCCGTCGCCCGCATTGTCGAACTCAGCAAAAAAATCGACCCGGCGACGAAGACCGGCCTCGATTATTACCCGCTGCCGGCGCCGGGCGAACGCTTCCCCATAGCCGATCCGGCGCTGCCGCCGCGCCTCGAGCCGCGGCCCGCCGACGACGCCGACTATCTGAAAGCGATGTTCGAGGGTATTGCGGCGATCGAAGCGCTCGGCTATCGCCGGCTTGCCGAACTCGGCGCCCCCCGGCTGACATCGGTCAGGAGCGTCGGCGGCGGTGCGGCCAATCCGGCCTGGACAGCGATCCGGCAGCGCAAGCTTGGCGTCGCTCTCGTGCCGGCTCTTTCGGAGGAGGCCGCTGCCGGCACGGCGCGGCTGGCGCTGATGGGCGCAAGCGCAGCGGGGCTTTTATGACGGCCAAGGCAATTCAACACCTCGACGGCATCGCCGCGCTGACCGACCGCTATCAGGTGTTCCTGCTCGACCAATTTGGTGTGCTGCACGACGGCACCAGCGCCTATCCAGGTGCTGTCGAAGCGTTGTCGGCACTCAAGCGCGCCGGCAAGACCATCGTACTGATCTCGAATTCCGGCAAGCGGGCGCAACCCAATGAGCGCCGCCTGCTGAAGCTCGGTTTCGAACCGGGAAGCTGGGATCACTTTGTCTCCTCCGGCGAGGTGGCGTGGCGCTCCTTCCACCAAATGGCAGCATCCGGAGCCCTGCGCCCGCAGACAAAATGCCTGCTGATCCGCCGCGACAATGACCGTTCGGCTGTCGACGGCCTGCCCTTCGTCCTGGCCAAGGACGGCGACGATGCCGAACTGGTGCTGATTTCCGCCAGCGAGGGCGATCGCTACGACCTCGACCATTATCGCCGGCTTCTTGGTCCGGCGGCGGCGCGGCGGGTGCCATGCTTCTGCACCAATCCCGACAAGATCATGCTGACTGCCGTCGGCCCTCGCTTCGGCGCCGGCCGGCTCGCCGATCTCTACGAGAGCCTCGGCGGCAGCGTGGCGCGCATTGGCAAGCCCAATCCGCAGATATTCGAGGCAGCGCTGGCACTGGCGGGCCACCCGGAGCGCGACAGCGTGGTCTGCGTCGGCGACAGCGTCGAGCACGACATCGCCGGCGGCAACGGCGTCGGCGTCGCGACGACGCTGGTCCTGTCGGGCATATTGGCGGGGGCGCCTGACCTGGAGGACGTTTTCGCCACGCTGAACGCCCGTCCCGACTACATCGCGGATAGCTTCAGGTTTCGCTGAGTTGTTAAGGCGAGACAAAGCTAATCCAGGTTGAAACGCCCGATCACCGGCACATGGTCCGAGGGCCGTTCCCAGCCGCGCGCCGGCCGCAGGATTTCATAGCCGGCAAAATGCGGCACCAGGTTTGGCGACGACCAGACATGGTCGAGGCGGCGGCCGCGATTTGAGGCCAGCCAATCCAGGGCGCGATAGCTCCACCAGGTATAGAGTTTCTCCTCGTAAGGCACATTGAGCCGCATCAGGTCGATCCAGTCGCCGGCGAGCCGCATTGCCTCGAAGTTTTCCGTCTCGACCGGCGTATGGCTGACGACATTGAGGAGCTGCTTGTGCGACCAGACATCGTGCTCGAGCGGCGCGATGTTGAGGTCGCCGACCAGGATCGCGCCGGAGTGCTCGTCATGCTCGGCGCGGACGGCGTTCATCTCGGCAACGAAATCGAGCTTGTGCTTGAACTTGCGGTTGACGGCCGGGTCGGGCTCGTCGCCGCCGGCCGGTACGTAGAAATTGTGCAGCAGGATCGTTTTGCCGCCGGCGTTGACGGTGACCGACAGATGCCGGCTGTCGTCGATCTCGCAGAAGCGGCGCTTTTCGACCACCTCGATCGGCCGCCGCGCTATGGTGGCAACGCCGTGATAGCCCTTCTGGCCATGGAAGGCGATGTGCTCGTAGCCGAGCTTGCGGAACGCTTTCTCCGGAAACAATTCGTCCGGAACCTTGGTTTCCTGTAGGCAGAGCACGTCCGGCGCCTGCTCGACCAGCAGGCGTTCGACGATCGGCATACGCAGCCGGACGGAGTTGATGTTCCAGGTAGCGACGGAAAACGGCATGTGGGGTTCCGGACAACGCGAGATCCGCCGGATGGCTCCGACGGAAGTCAATCGCGGAAACTACTGCCAGCCGCGCACCGCAAAAACAAGCCGCCTGCACCAACGCGGAAAAGCCATCCCGCAACGGTAGAAGTTACCGTGTCTTGGTGTTCAGCTCGCGGTTCGCCGTATAGTCGATGGCGAAGGTGTCGGGGGCGAAGCTGACGCCCTCCTTGGTGTTGAAGATCATCACCGTCGTGTCCTTGCCTTGCGCATCGGTGATGGTCCACTGCCGCAATTCATAAGATTTCGGATCGAACATCATGGTGATCTTCGAATTGCCGAACACCGATTTGTCGGCAAGCTGGATGGTGGTGAGATCGTCCTCTTCCTTGACGCTTCTGACGCGCCCGCCCGACAGATCGATCTTGTCGTCGAGCAGCAGCTTCAGCGGCGTCTTCGACAGCGGATAGAGGTCGGAGGTCCGCAGCTTCTTGTTGAGGATGACCACCGACTTGCCGTCGGAAATCACTCTGAAATTCGAGGCGCCGTCGTAATTGAAGCGGATCTTGCCCGGCCGTTCCAGAAAGAACTTGCCGCCGGTCTGCTCGCCCTTGGGTCCGAACTGCACGAACTCGCCGCTCATCGATTTGACCGAGGAGAAATGATCGGCGATCTTCTGCGCCGTCGCCGGAACCGCTGCTTGCGCCGACGCCAGCAACTGGAAGCCGGGCACGAGGTTGGCGGCCGCCGCACCGGCCAGGACCAGGCCGAGGCCGAGCACCTGCCGGCGGGTTGGGGCGAAATCCCTGCTTGGGGCGAGAGTTGCGTTTTTCATGCCGGTCACCATCATCTGATTGCTTGCTCGTTATATTGGTCTGGCCCCCCAGTTGGGCTTAAGTTTGGCGGGCCGCACGGCGCCCGTCCGCTGCAACGCGCCAAAAGGTTCAAAGTTGCCGGCGCGGACGCGCTCTAGAACTTGTCGTCCTCCGTCGGCACCAGGATTTCGCGTTTTCCGGCATGGTTGGCCGGGCCGACAATGCCTTCCTTCTCCATCTTCTCGATGATCGAGGCGGCGCGGTTGTAGCCGATGCCGAGCCGGCGCTGGATGTAGCTGGTCGAGGCCTTGCCGTCGCGCAGCACCACCGCGACCGCCTGGTCGTAGGGATCGTCGGAATCCTCGAAATTACCGCCGTCGCCGCCGCCACTGCCTTTGCCCGTCGGCTCATCGTCATCCTTATCGTCGTCCTCGGTGATGGCGTCGAGATATTCCGGCACGCCCTGCAGCTTCAGATGCGCGACAATCTTCTCCACCTCGTCGTCGGAGACGAAGGGACCGTGCACGCGCTGGATGCGGCCGCCACCGGCCATGTAGAGCATGTCGCCCATGCCGAGCAGCTGTTCGGCGCCCTGCTCGCCCAGGATGGTGCGGCTGTCGATCTTCGATGTCACCTGGAAGGAGATGCGGGTCGGGAAATTCGCCTTGATGGTGCCGGTGATGACGTCGACCGACGGCCGCTGCGTCGCCATGATGACATGGATGCCGGCGGCGCGCGCCATCTGCGCCAGGCGCTGCACCGCGCCTTCGATGTCCTTGCCGGCGACCATCATCAAATCGGCCATCTCGTCGATGATGACGACGATGTAGGGCATCGGCTCGAGGTCGAGGTTCTCCGTCTCGTAGATCGCCTCGCCGGTTTGGCGGTCGAAGCCGGTCTGCACGGTGCGCGAGATCCTTTCGCCCTTTTTCTCGGCCTGCTGCACGCGCGCGTTGAAGCCGTCGATGTTGCGGACGCCGACCTTGGACATCTTGCGGTAGCGGTCCTCCATCTCCCGCACGGTCCATTTCAGCGCCACCACCGCCTTCTTCGGATCGGTGACGACCGGCGTCAGAAGATGCGGAATGCCGTCATAGACCGAGAGCTCCAGCATCTTTGGATCGATCATGATCAGCCGGCAGTCCTGCGGCGTCAGCCGGTAGAGCAGCGACAGGATCATGGTGTTGATGGCGACGGACTTGCCCGAGCCGGTGGTGCCGGCGACCAGCACGTGCGGCATTTTGGCGATGTCGACGATCACCGCCTCGCCATTGATGGTCTTGCCCAGCGCCAGCGCCAGCTTGGCCTTGGTGGTTTCGAAATCGCGGCTGGCCATGATCTCGCGCAAATAGACCGTCTCGCGCCTGGCGTTCGGCAATTCGATGCCGATCGCGTTGCGGCCGGGCACCACGGCGACACGGCAGGCGATGGCGCTCATCGAGCGGGCGATGTCGTCGGACAGGCCGATGACCCGCGACGATTTGATGCCGGGCGCCGGTTCCAGCTCGTAGAGCGTGACGACCGGACCCGGACGCACATGGATGATTTCGCCCTTGACGCCGAAATCCTCCAGCACGCCCTCGAGCAGGCGGGCGTTCTGCTCCAGAGCGTCCTTGGACAGGCTGGCGTCGCGCACCACGTTCTTTGGTTCCGACAGGAAGTGCAGCGACGGCATCTCGAATTTTTCCGAGCCGATCAGCGAAGTCTGCGCCTCGCGCTGGACGCGGGCGCCGGGGGCCGGCCGCGGCGCCGGCGCCTCGACGCGTGTCGCCGCGTCGGAACGGAAGTTCTGCACCTTGGCCATTGGCGCGGCGCGGCGCGGGCCGGCCGGCTCGGGCGCGAAATCCATTTCGTCGTCATTGTCGTCGTTACCGAAGACGTCGGCATCGTCAGGGTCGATCGAGGCACTGCGGTCGTTGACCATGGCGGCGAAGAATTCCGGCTCGACGCGGGCGCGCCCGCCCGGGCTCATCCGCGCCTCGGCGAACTCGGCCGATTCGACCCGTTCGGCCGCCCGCCGCCAGGCGCTGGGGCGCGGTTCCATCTCCGGCTCGAAATCGTCGCGCTCGCGCCGCCGCGCCGCGCGGCGGCGCAGATAGGCCCGCAGCGACAGCCACCAGTGGGTGATGGCGCCAAGCGCCAATATACCTTCGTCGCCCTCGTCCTCTTCATTGTCGAAAAGCAGGTCGTCCTGCGGATCGGGCACTACAGGCTGTTCGAGGACGGCAAAGCCGTTCTTGCGCGAAATCAGCGCCGAGCCATACAAGAATACCCACAGCGCCGGCGCTGCCAGGAGCACGGCGAGCACGCTGGCGACGAGGCCGGTCGGATAGCCGCCGATGACCAGGCCCGGGATATTGAGCACCATGTCGCCGAAGACGCCGCCGAGGCCGGTCGGCAGCGGCCAGGTCTTGGGCGGCACCACGCAGCCGGCAATTGCCGCGCCAAGCAGCGAAAACCCGAACCAGGCCAGCGCCCGTTTCGGCAGCCGGTCGACGCCGCGCGCGGTAAACAGCAGAAATCCCCAGATCACCGCCGGCACCAGCGCCGCAACGGCGGCAAGTCCGAAGAACTGCATGGCAATGTCGGAAAAGACGGCGCCAGCATAACCCATTGCATTGGTGACGATATTGTCGGTGGCATGCGAAAAGCTCGGATCGGCGACGTTCCAGGTGGCAAGGGCGGCGACGCCGAAACCAACCAGAGCAAACAGCCCGGCACCGACCAGCCGCCCGACCTGGCGCCTCGCGAACGACCGGATGCCGTGCTCCGTATCGGCCAGCGCAAGCGGTGCTGAAGCCCCTGAACGCATGCTCTTCCTCGTCTGTCGTTGCCCGGCCGGGCGCGGACGCGCAACACGGCAGATTCGGCTGTCAGACTAGCGGCGGGAAGGTTAAGGGCGCATTAACCATGGGCATTCTGCGTCACCGGAACGGGCGACCGCCACCACAGTTCGGAGCCGCTGCGGCCGCTGTTTCACGTCGCCGGCGGATCGAGCACCTTGATCAAGCGACCGTGATCGAGCCATCACGGCCATCCGCGCGCAAAAAAGAGGCCCGGAAATCTTCCGGGCCTCAAGGCGTGAGCCCTTTCGGGAGCATCACGACGGGATCTTCCCGGCACCGGCAAAACGCCGGTACCAGCCAATACCTTTTTACGGCACCACTTCGCCGTGCTGGCTGATGTCGAGGCCTTCGACCTCTTCCGGGGTGGAAGGACGCAGGCCGACCAGCGCCTTGACGATGTAGAGGATCACGAAGCTCGCGATCGCCGTCCACAGGATGGTGAAGACGATACCGTAGAGCTGCTTGCCGACAGAGGCGCCCGAGCCGAGGCTGTTGATCGCCGGATCGGCGAGCACGCCGGTCAGCAATGCACCGATGATGCCGCCGATGCCGTGCACGCCGAATGCATCGAGCGAGTCGTCATAGCCGAACGCGTGCTTGAGCTTGACGGCCGAGACGTAGCAGAGCACGCCGGCGACGATGCCGACGATGAAGGCGCCGGTCGGATTGACGAAGCCGGAAGCCGGCGTCACCGCGACCAGGCCAGCGACGGCGCCCGAGATGATGCCGAGAACGCTCGGCTTCTTGGCGACGATCCATTCGGCGAACATCCAGGCGAGCGCCGCAGCAGCAGCGGCAACCTGGGTGTTCAGCATTGCGGCACCGGCAAGGCCGTCGGCGGCCAGTTCCGAGCCGGCGTTGAAGCCGAACCAGCCGACCCACAGCAGCGAAGCGCCGATGACGGAGTAGACGAGGTTGTGCGGCGCCATGTTGGTGGTGCCGTAGCCTTCACGTTTGCCGAGAACCAGCGCGCAGACCAGGCCGGCAACACCGGCATTGATGTGAACGACGGTGCCGCCGGCGAAATCGAGAACGCCGGCTGTGCCGAGGAAGCCGCCGCCCCACACCCAGTGCGCGATCGGGGCGTAGACCACCAGCAGCCACGCGCCCATGAAGATGAGCAGCGCCGAGAACTTCATGCGTTCGGCGAAGGCGCCGGCAATCAGCGCCGGCGTGATGATGGCGAAGGTCATCTGGAACATCGAGAAGACGAACTCAGGAATGTTCGCCACGCCCGGCAGCCACAGCGAGGAGGTGGTGATGCCGTTGTGGAAGAACTTCGAGAAGCCGCCGAGATAGGCATTCATGCCGCCGCCATCCGAGAAGGCCAGCGAGTAGCCGAACATGAACCACAGCACCGTCACCAGGCAGGTGATGGCAAAGCTCTGCATGATGGTGGCGAGCACGTTCTTTTTGCGCACCATGCCGCCATAAAACAGCGCCAGGCCCGGTATGGTCATCATCAGCACCAGCGCCGTCGAGGTCAACATCCAGGCTGTGTTGCCGGTGTCGAGCGCGGGCGCAGGGGCAGCCGGTGCCGCCGGTGCCGCTTCCTGCGCGAACGCAGCAACCGTGCCCAGTGCAGCGAGAGCGAGCGAACCTAAAACGGCCGCGCGTCCCGTTATCTTCAAGGTGGAAGGAATATTCATTGAACTCTCCATTGGAATACGTATCCGCAGCTCAAAGCGCGTCGGTGTCTGTTTCGCCGGTGCGAATGCGCACCGCCTGGTCGATGCCGAAAACGAAGATCTTGCCGTCGCCGATCTGGCCGGTCTTGGCCGCCGCAGTGATGGCTTCGACGGCCTTGTCGACCATGTCGACAGCGACCGCGACTTCGATCTTGATTTTCGGCAGGAAGCTGACCGCGTATTCCGCCCCGCGATAGATTTCCGTGTGCCCCTTCTGACGTCCGTAGCCTTTTACTTCGGTGACGGTCAGGCCCTGGATGCCGACTGCGGTGAGCGCCTCGCGCACCTCGTCGAGCTTGAACGGCTTTATGATTGCCATCACGATCTTCATAAGGTTTCACCCTTTGCTGTTGCGGGTCCCCGCGTTTGCACGACTTCGCCGATCCCCATGAGAGCCGGAGAGTGCCCGCTAGGATTCAAGCTCCGTGCCAATTGCCGAAGCAGGGTGTTAAGCTGTTGTTAAACAACGAAATCGAGAAGGTCTGGCAGCTGCCTGTTCACAGGCGCGGCAGTGTATATGCTTAAAAAATAGGCAAATTTCGAAAAATGCCTACTCCGCAGGCGGCCGCTTCAGCCGGATGAGTCCTTCTTGGGCAACCGAGGCGATCAAGGTGCCGTCGCGGGCAAACAGCGAGCCGCGGGTAAAACCACGCGATCCTTGCGTCGACGGGCTGTCTTGCGTGTACAGCATCCAGTCGTCGAGCGGATGGCTGCGGTGGAACCACATGGCGTGGTCGAGGCTGGCTGCCTGGATATCACGATCGAAAATGGCGCGGCCATGGGCAAAGGTCGAGGTGTCGAGCAGCGTCATATCCGAGAGGTAAGCGAGCACGGCCGCCTGCGTGGCGCGGTCGGCTGGCACCGGGCCGGTGGTGCGGATCCAGATGTTCTGCTTCGGCTCGAGCTTTTCCCGGCTGGTATAATGCTTCAGCATCACCGGCTTCATCTCGATCGGCCGGTCGCGCTCCCAATAGCGCTTGATGCCGTCGGGCACGGCTTCGCCGAACTTACCCAGCAATTCGCGCTGCGACAGCAACGTGTCGGGCGCCGGCACGTCCTGCGGCATCGGCACCTGATGTTCCAGGCCGACCTCATCCTGCTGGAACGAGGCTTCCAGCGAAAAGATCGCCTGGCCGTGCTGGATCGCCACGACGCGGCGCGTGGTGAAGGAGCCGCCGTCACGGATGCGGTCGACCTCGTAAATGATAGGCACCTTGGTGTCGCCCGGCCGCATGAAATAGCCATGCAGCGAATGCACGTGGCGCTCGGGCTCGATCGTTCGCTGCGCGGCGACCAGCGCCTGGGCGATGGTCTGGCCGCCGAAGATGCGCTGCCAATCGAGCTTGGGGCTGCGACCACGATATAGGTTGTGTTCCAGCTGCTCGAGGTCGAGAATGCCGAGAAGCTCGTCCATGGCTGCCGTCATCTTGACCTCGCCGCAAAATTACCATGGCGGTTTCCGACAGGAACAGCGGGCAGTCAAGGGCGGAATGCCCGGCGACAGTCAGGCTGCGAAAGGAATTGCCCATGGTCGACAGCAAGAATTCGCTCGACGTTCTGGTCGCCGGCGCCGGTTATATCGGCTTGGCCGCCGCCGTGTCGCTGAAGCAGGCGCGGCCGAGCCTCGCCGTCGCCGTCGTCGATGCCGCGCCGGCCGGCGTCTGGCAGAAGGACGGCCGCGCCTCGGCGATTGCCGCCGCCGCGTGCCGCATGCTCGACCAGCTCGGCGTCTGGAACGAGATCGCGCCGGAGGCGCAGGCAATCACCGAAATGATTGTCACCGATTCGCGCACATCCGATCCGGTCCGCCCGGTGTTCCTCACCTTCGACGGCGAGGTCGCGCCCGGCGAACCCTTTGCGCATATGGTCGCCAACAAGGATTTGAACGGCGCCTTGCGCCGGCGCGCCGAACAACTCGGCATCGGCATCATCGAAGGCGTCGCCGTCAGCGCCTTCGACATCAACGGCGCCGGCATAACGGTGCATCTTGCCGACGGCGCGACGCTGAAGGCGCGGCTGCTGGTTGCCGCCGACGGCGTCAATTCGAAGCTGCGCGACATGGCCGGCATCAAGACGGTGAAATGGGAGTATGGCCAGTCCGGCATCGTCTGCACGGTGGCGCACGAGCGGCCGCACAACGGCCGCGCCGAAGAGCATTTCCTTCCCGCGGGCCCGTTTGCCACGCTGCCGCTCAAGCCGGGCAAGGACGGCACCAACCGCTCATCGATCGTCTGGGTCGAACGGTCGCAGGATGCCGAGAAACTGGTCAGTGGCGACACGCTGGTCCTGGAATATGAGCTCGAGCAGCGCTTTGGCCTCAAACTCGGCGAAATCCATATCGCCGACAAGCCGCGTGCCTGGCCTCTCGGGCTGACCATTGCGCGCGCCTTCGTCGCGCCGCGCATCGCCTTGGCCGGCGACGCCGCCCACGGCATCCACCCGATCGCCGGCCAGGGTCTCAATCTCGGCTTCAAGGACGTGGCGGCGCTGGCCGAAGTGGTGGTCGAGGGCGACCGGCTCGGCCAGGACATCGGCGCGCTCGACGTGCTCGAGCGCTACCAGCAATGGCGGCGTTTCGACACGGTGCAGATGGGCATCACCACCGATGTGCTGAACCGGATGTTTTCCAACGATTTCGGCCCGCTGCGCACTTTGCGCGACATCGGCCTCGGCCTTGTCGAACGCATGCCGCGGCTGAAGGGGTTCTTCATCCGCCACGCGTCGGGTCTGTCCGGCGACACGCCGAAACTGTTGAAGGGCGAGGCGATTTAGGCTTGGCAAGTGCGCGTCACTGGCCGTTCGGTCAGTTGACCTCGAAGCCCAGCTTCTGGCGCAGCCTGAGCATTCGCTGGTCGGAAATCTGCAGGCTTTGCCCACCCGCCTCCGCCACACGGCCGACCATCTGCAGCAGATCGTTCCTTTCAGCCGCGTCGAGGCGTTCGCGCAGGAACGGCGCCAGCTTGTCGATGACGACCGTGGCGTCGTCGATTTGCGAAGCCGCCCATTTGGCGTAGATCACCGCCTCATCGGTCTGCTTTTTATCGGCAATCTCCGAAATGACCGATTGAATGGCGGCTTCGCGTTGCGGCAGGATAGGACCGTTCTCGGAAACGATGGCGGTGATCAGCGTCGCGGCCGCCACGACCGGATCGTCGATCGCCGTCAGCGGCGAGAGTGCCGCCTGCTTGCGCAGCTTCTTGCGGCGCACATTGCCCTGCACGCGGCCAACGACGTCGGCAACCTCACGCGCCGCGTCGTTCATGATCTTCAGCCGGTACCACCAGAAGCCCGCTGCTCCGAGCAGGCCGATTGCTGCAATCAATATATGCATGCCCCGAAATCCCCCGATCTCGGCGACGATAGGAGAAGTATTGCTTCGCTTCAACACGCAAAAGTTGCGTCCGACGAAGAAAACGAAAGCCCATGCCAGTCGTTGGTCCCCGCCGCTCCGCGGAGGAACTTATCGAGACATCTCTATGACCCGGGCACCTTATAGATCGCCCGCACCTCGATCGTGCCGATTTCGGCCAGCGGAATCTCGCCCGCGATCTCCAGCGCCTCGTCGAGGCTCTCGGCCTCGATCATGACGAAACCGAGCAACTGCTCCTTGGTTTCGGCGAAGGGGCCGTCGGTGACCAGCCGCTTGCCCTTGCGCCTGCGAACGGTTTTCGACGTTTTCACCGATTGCAGCGCCTGCGCGATGATCAGCATCCCGCGTTGGTCCAATGACCGGTCATGGGCCATCGAATCGGCGTCGAGCTTGGCCAGCCTCTCGGGCGTCATTGCGTAGAGATCTTTTTCTTCACCATAAACCAGGCAAACATACTTCATTTTTATCTCCATTCCTGGCTTGAAGCCGAAGACGAGGCTACGGAAATCTCCGCGGAGCCCTTGCCTGCCGCAGAATCGAGACCGGCCGCAGCATAGTCGAGAAGAGATACCGCAATCCCGATAATGGCAATCGCCGCAAGCAATCGGCCGAAGCCGGAAGGCTGCAGGCGCGACCAGTCGGCTTGTTGTTCACCGGCCCTGTAGCCGGTGCTTGTGCAGTGAGCAGAAAACAGGTTGTTCATGTGGTCCTCCATCCGGCCACCAAGTCCATGGCCGCCCGCAGGACGGCCGGGACAGATGGAAGTCGACATTTTTGCACGCGTATTTTTTTCGAATTTTTTTTCGCTCGACATGATGTGTCACGCTGCCGCCGATACGAAAGCGTGGGTGGCCTTCGCTCCGGCGCGCGCTATAGTCGACTGGATGCCGATCACGGGCTCAATCACGACAATCAAGGAGGAATTGATGGACCGCACCGCCAACGCCGTTTGGAAAGGCAGTTTCAAGGAAGGCAAAGGCACGCTCGATACACAGAGCGGGACGCTGAAGGGCACGCCCTATTCCGCCAAGATGCGTTTCGAGGACGAGAGCGGCAAATCCGGCACCAACCCGGAAGAGCTGATCGCCGCCGCCCATGCCGGCTGCTACGCCATGCAGCTTTCGCATTTTCTCGCCGAGAACGGCACTCCGGCCGCCGAACTCGACGCCAAGGCCGTGGTAACGCTGGTTCCCGGCACCGGCATCATCGGCAGCGCGATCACCCTGGTCGGCAAGGTACCGGGCATCGATGCCGCCAAGTTCAAGGAATTGGCCGAGAAGGCCAAGGCCGAATGCCCGGTCTCGAAAGCGCTCGGCGCCATCAAAGTATCGCTCGACGCTAGGCTCGGGTGAGGGAGCTTTTATGCCTGATAGATTCCAACTGGTGTTGGAGTCCATCAATTGTTGAAGTCGGCGCCGCCCCTCATTGCCCTGCCGGGCATTTGTCCCCGTAAGTGACGGGGAGAAAGAAGCTGGCCGCAGCTGCGGCACTCTTCTTGCAACGTTGATGATTGACGAAACCGTCGAAGAGCGTCCCTCTCCTCGTCCCTATACGGGAGAGGTCGCCGGCAGGGCAATGAGGGGCGGCGCCAGCCAATCGAAAGTAGGCAACGAACACGTTACCTGAGGGGCCGTCCCCGACGTCTCGAAAATCCTTATCGCCCATCGCCGGACAGTGCGTCGAGACGGGCGCGCAATGCCGCGACCTCTTCCTCGAGGGCCTGCACGCGCGTCTCCAGATCCGACGCCGGCGAGGACGACTGCAGGGGCGCTGCGGCAGCCGACAGCTGCGGCGACCCGCTGAGCAGATGGACATAGCGATCCTCGCGCTGGCCTGGGCCGCGATCGATCTGCTGCACCAGCGGTGGCCGGCGGCCGATCAGCAGATCGAGATTGCCGCGAAGCTCGTCGATCGACGGCAGCCGCGCCATGCGCTCGCTTCGCGCCAGCAATTCATAGGCCGTCTGCGGGCCGCGCAGCAGCAACAGGCCGAGCAGCGCGATCTGCGCCGAGGTCAGGGAAAAGCGCTGCGCCACCACATGCTCGTAGCGCTCGACGCGCGACGCGAACACCTGCCTGACTAGGCCCTTCTGCTCGAGCTGGCCAAGCGCTCTTCTGACCTCGCCAAGTTCGACCGACATCACCGGCTCGCGCGCCGTCTTCTGGTTGGCCGCCGCATGTGCCGCATTGAGCGTCAGCGGATAGACGTCCGGCGTCAGCTCCTTCTTCTCGATAAGGCAGCCGAGCACGCGGGCTTCGATGGGAGAGAGGATGGGAAGGTCGATATCGGTCATAAGTTTGCTATCCTTTCGAACTCGGCGGGACAGCGCCCCCCTCTGTCCTGCCGGACATCTCCCCCTCTAGTGGGGAGATTGGCTGTCATCACCGCTTCGCCACTTTTCAAGGCTGCAGAAAGGGCGCTGTCCTCCAAGCTGCTAATCTCCCCCCTTGAGGGGGAGATGTCCGGCAGGACAGAGGGGGGCGCGAAGGATCGCTGCGGACGAGACGATCTCGGCTGCAACTCGCCCGCCGCCTACACCCGTCGCTCCACCATCATCTTCTTGATCTCGGCGATCGCCTTGGCCGGGTTGAGCCCTTTGGGGCAAGTCTGGGCGCAGTTCATGATGGTGTGGCAGCGATAGAGCCGGAACGGGTCTTCGAGATTGTCGAGCCGCTCGCCCGTCGCCTCGTCCCTGGAATCGATCAGCCAGCGATAGGCCTGCAGCAGCGTCGCCGGGCCGAGATAGCGCTCGCCGTTCCACCAGTAGCTCGGGCAGGAGGTCGAGCAGCAGGCGCACAATATGCACTCGTAGAGCCCGTCGAGCTTTTCGCGGTCCTCATGGCTCTGCAGCCATTCCTTGGCCGGCTCGGGCGACACCGTCTTCAGCCACGGCTCGATCGAGGCGTGCTGGGCGTAGAAATTGGTGAGGTCGGGCACCAGGTCCTTGACCACAGCCATGTGCGGCAGCGGATAGACCTTGATCGCGCCGGAAATGTCGTCGCAGCCCTTGGTGCAGGCCAGCGTGTTCGACCCGTCGATGTTCATGGCGCACGAGCCGCAAATGCCTTCGCGGCAGGAGCGGCGCAGCGTCAGCGTCGGGTCGATCTTGTTCTTGATCCAGAGCAGCGCGTCGAGCACCATCGGCCCGCAATCGTCCATGTCGACGAAATACGTATCCATGCGCGGGTTCTCGTCATCGTCCGGCGACCAGCGGTAGATGCGGTATTCGCGCAGATTGGTCGCGCCCTCCGGCTTCGGCCAGGTTTTTCCGGCCATGATCTTCGAGTTTTTCGGAAGCGTGAGTTCGACCATTACCTCAGGTCCTTTCGGATGACGAGCTTCAGCCCGGACCAGATCTCGTTCACGGCGGCGACCTTGACGTCGACGAGGTCGAGCTTCAGCGCCTCTGTGCGGATAACGTCCTCGGTGACGTCGGTCGGCACTTTCGATGCCTTCTTCGGCCATGACACCCAGACCATGCCGTCCCGCTTGATCGCCGCTTCGACGTCGCCGAGACGGTCCTCGATCTCGACACGCTGCCTGGTGAAGGCGTGAACGGCATCATATTTCCGGCGAATGCCAGAAATCGCCGACCAGTCGGCCAGCCGGTCGACACCGGCAAAACCGACGGCGTCGGCCAGATCGTCCAGTTCCGCCGGCAGCGCGATGAAGGCCGCGGTCATCCCGTCCTTCAGGCCGAGCTTGGCCGGAAGAGGCGTGCCGGAATATCCTGCTGCCGCCGACGCCATTCTACTTCTCCGTATGAACGTAGAGGGCGTTCACGAAGCCGGTACAGCGGGCATATACGCGCACTTCAAATGCTTTCCCGATTTGCTTTAGTGCGCCACTGGCCGGAGGCCTTGCCAGACATCTGATGTGCCCGACGTTCTTGGAATAAAAATTTCGACTTGACGATTGGGCCGTGGCGGCATCTTTCCAAACGGGAATATCATTCACCATTTTCGAGATTTTGTCAGCGTTGTCATAGATATAGACCGTCTCGGCAGACGCCGAGTGCACTCCGACGCCAACCAGAAATGCCAAGGCGATCAGATGTTTCATCATGACCTCAATACACCCTGGCCTTTGGCGCGATCTTGGCCGGGTTGATGCCGCCGTCTGCTTCCTTAAGCAGCGTTTCGGTGTGCACCGGCCGGTAGGTGAGCGCCACCTCGCCGGCCTCGTTGAGCCGAGCCAGCGTATGCTTGCGCCAGTTGGCGTCGTCGCGGGCCGAAAAGTCCTCCCGCGCGTGCGCGCCGCGGCTTTCCTTGCGCGCCTCGGCGCCGTAGACGGTGGTGATGGCGTTGGCCATCAGGTTTTCCAGCTCCAGCGTCTCGACCAGGTCGGAGTTCCAGATCATCGAGCGGTCAAACACCTTGACGTCGCCGAGTTCACCCCAGATCTGCGAAATGCGCCTGCAGCCGCTTTCCAGCGATTCCTGGGTGCGGAACACCGCCGCGTCCTCCTGCATCGCCTTCTGCTTCTTTTCGCGCAAAACCGCTGTCGGCGTCGAGCCGTTGGCGTGACGCAGCCGGTCGAAGCGGTCCATTATCTTTTCGACGGCGGCCTCGTTGGGCGAAGGGATCGCCGATGTGCGGTCGATCACCTGGCCGGCCCGGATTGCCGCCGCACGGCCGAACACCACCAGGTCGATCAGCGAGTTGGAGCCCAGCCGGTTAGCACCGTGCACCGAGGCGCAGCCGGCTTCGCCGACCGCCATCAGCCCGGGCGACACCTGGTCCGGATTCGACGCCGTCGGGTTCAGCACCTCGCCCCAGTAATTGGTCGGCACGCCGCCCATATTGTAGTGGACCGTCGGCAGCACCGGGATCGGCTCCTTGGTCAGGTCGACGCCGGCAAAGATCTTTGCCGATTCCGAAATACCCGGAAGCCTCTCGTGCAGAACGGCCGGGTCGAGATGGTCGAGATGCAGGAAAATGTGATCCTTCTTCGGGCCGACGCCGCGGCCCTCGCGGATTTCCAGCGTCATGCAGCGCGAAACCACGTCGCGCGAAGCCAGATCCTTGGCTGACGGCGCGTAGCGCTCCATGAAGCGCTCGCCCTCGGAATTGACGAGATAGCCGCCCTCGCCGCGCGCGCCCTCGGTGATCAGGCAGCCGGCGCCGTATATGCCGGTCGGGTGGAACTGCACGAACTCCATATCCTGCAGCGGCAGGCCTGCGCGTGCGGCCATGCCGCCGCCATCGCCGGTGCAGGTATGCGCCGAGGTGGCCGAGAAATAGGCGCGGCCATAGCCGCCGGTCGCCAGCACCACCATCTTGGCCGAAAAGCGGTGGATGGTGCCGTCGTCGAGGTTCCAGGCGACGACGCCGGTGCAGGTGCCGTCCGGCTCCATGATCAGGTCGAGCGCGAAATACTCGATAAAGAACTGCGCATTGTGCTTCAGCGACTGGCCGTAGAGCGTGTGCAGCATGGCGTGGCCGGTGCGGTCGGCGGCCGCACAGGTGCGCTGCACCGGCGGCCCCTCGCCGAAATTCATCATCATGCCGCCGAACGGCCGCTGGTAGATTTTCCCGTCCTCGGTGCGGCTGAAGGGAACGCCGTAGTGCTCGAGCTCGTAGACCGCCGCCGGCGCTTCGCGCACCATGTATTCTTGAGCGTCGGTGTCGCCCAGCCAATCTGAGCCTTTGACGGTGTCGAAGAGATGCCACTGCCAGTTGTCGGGCCCCATATTGGCGAGCGAGGCGGCGATGCCGCCCTGCGCCGCAACCGTATGCGAGCGCGTCGGGAACACTTTGGTGATGCAGGCGGTGCGCAGGCCCTGCTCAGCCATGCCGAGCGCGGCGCGCAGGCCGGCGCCGCCGGCGCCGACGACCACGACGTCGAATTTGTGATCGACATAGCTATAGGCGGAAGCCGTGTTGGCGTTCTTCGCGTCCTTGGCCAAAAAATCAGCCTCCAAATGCCAGTTTAAGCAGGGCGAAGACCGAAGCGACGCCGACGACTACGGGAAAGAATGTGTTGAGGGCGAGCAGCGCCAGCCTGGTGCCTTCGCCATGCACATAGTCTTCGATGATCGCCTGCATGCCGAGCCGCATGTGGTAGAGCACCGACAACAGCACCAGCGCCAGCACCAGTGCAACGAACGGATTGGCAAGTGCGGCGCGCACCTCGAGATAGCTGGCGCCGTTGAGTGCGATCAGGAAGCCGACGAAGAACAGGACCAGCGGGATGTTGGAGATCGCCGTCAGCCGCTGGCGCCAGAAATGGCCGGTGCCCTCGCGGGCGGAACCGAGGCCGCGGACCTTGGCCAGCGGCGTGCGCATGTCGGGGTTCTTGCCGTTCATGTCAGGCTCCCCGCGCCATGTAGCCGGCAATCCAGATCAGCAGCGTCAGCGTGACCGAGCCGGCCAGCGTCGCCCAGGCGATCCTCGATGCCGTATGCTTTTCCAGCCCTGCCCCAGTGTCCCAGATAAGATGGCGCACACCGCCCAGCATGTGGTGCATCAGCGCCCAGCTGTAGCCGAACAGCACCAGCCGTCCCAGCCACGAGCCGAAGGCCCAGTTGACGGCATTGAAGGTCGCCTCCGAGCTCGCCGCCGCCATCAGCCACAGCGCGACCAGCAGCGTGCCGAAATAGAGCGCCCCGCCGGTGATGCGGTGGACGATCGACATCGTCATGGTGATCGGCGGCCGATAGACGGTCAGATGCGGCGAAAGCGGCCGTTCACGTCTGGCAAATTCGCGGGTGGCTGGTGATTTGCTCATGGCTCCCCCAGTTCGGCGTCTCTGGAGCCTCAGGTGGGAATGCGGCATTACCGCTTCCGGTTGCGACTTCGGACAGCCGGTTTCTAATGCTCTTTTTGCACCGCGTCAAAGCCGGAAAACCGTTTCGAAAACGTAATTTAGTCTGATGAAAGCGAGGCTTTCAGCTTCAATCGATTAGGGCTGTCGCCTTGCGCCGGCACAATGTCGCCGCACTGCAAAATATGGCTGGCGCAAGGGGCGGATCAGCGCTTGCAGGCCAGCGGTGATGCACCGCCCTTCATCACCAGCGCCTCACGCCCATCGATCACGATTGCGTCATGCGCCTCGCCGTAACGGCTGGTCTGATTGGCCGGTGACGCCGGCAGCTCGGCGCTGGCGCCGTTCTGGCCGAGGACGCGCACCGACGTGCCGAGATTCTCGATGGTTATCACGCTACCGTCGGCGCAGTTGTAAGTAGCTGTGCGCGGCTGCGGTGCCGTCGGTTCGCTAGCGGCGGGAGCAAGCGACACGGAAGCGGCGGCCGTGTTGCCGAGCTTGGGCGCGCTGGTCTGCGGCGCGCAGGCGGCGGCAGCCAGCAGCGGCGGAATGGCCAGCGCCATCCGAAACGTGCGGCGTAATCTCATTTGCTGCTTTCCCCCCGCGTATCGAGCCCGCCGCGATGCTCCGGCAAGCCACCGGATTTCATGCTTTTCGAGTCGCGCCCGATGCTGGGGATGGTGGGAACAAGGCATGGCCGAATGATGGCCGGTGGGCGATCGAGTATTAACCATATTTTCCGAGACCTCGCCCCTGCTGCGGTTGCCCTCTTAACAAAGGTTAATAAAAGGTTAATTTCTGATTCGAGGAGGCTTGCCTCTCAGCAATGGAGCAGCACGCCATGCATTCGAATTCAGCAGGATCGCGCCTTCCCTGGTTCCTAGTGGCGGCGCTCGCCGTCGGCGTCGTCGCACCGGCATTCGCCGGGACGCGCCATCATGACCGCGTCTATGCCGATTCCTTCGGCAATCTCGTCATCGACAGCGCCGCCGGCTACAAGCGTATCCTCGTTGGCGAGGGCAAGCTGGCCAAGGAATTGTCCGACTACACCAGCGCCGGCCAGCCCGACGTGATCTACGAAAACGAATCGGACGATGTCCGCGGCGGCGACTGCTATAGGCCGCCGGTTTTCGTCAAGGGCCGCAGCTATATGTACGGCCTCTCCGACGGCGAAATGCCGGAGCTCAGCCCCTGCCGCTGACGGCCACGCCGCCCTTGGTTGACGGCGCCGGCAGGGCAACAGCCGGCCCCGCCGAGACACGCACGCAATCGCGACCGCTGCCCTTCGCCTGATAGAGCGCTTTGTCGGCGCGCCGCAGCAGGTCGGAAAAGCTTTCGCCCGGACCAAGCTCGGCAATGCCGAAGCTGGCGCTGCAGCGGTGATCCGCGGGCAGGCAGTCGATCGGCGTGGCACCGAAGGCGCTACGCGTGCCCTCGGCAAAGAGCCGGGCGGCGGCTAGATTGGTCCCCGGCAGGAAAATAGCGAATTCCTCGCCGCCGATTCGGCCGGCGACATGATGGTCGGCCGCGGCATCGCGGAGAAACCCGGCAAAGGTCTCGATGACCCGATCGCCCGACGCGTGGCCGTAAGTATCGTTGATGCGCTTGAAATGGTCGAGATCGGCAATGACCAGTGCCGCTGGAACGGCGCGCCGCATGGCGTCACGCAGCGCGATCTCGGCATGGCGCTCGAAGCCGCCACGGTTGAGCAGCCGCGAAAGCGTGTCGGTTTCCGATTTCGACGTCGCCTCGGCGAGCACGTCGCGGACCAGGATAGCCAATGTCACCAGCGCAAGCGCCAGGCCGAACACGGTGCCGACCGACTGCGACACCAACGCATAGCTGGTCTGCGCATAAGATTGCGGATTGGCGCCCCAGCCACCAAGCGCATGGGCGATGAAGGGTTTGCTGGCGAACTGCAAGGTGCTGGCCGCTAGGACAGCCATCAGCATATAGTCGAGCCGCTCGCGTCTTTGCCTGGACGACAAGACGATCGCCAGCCCGGTGAACTGCATAGCCGCATAGGGAAGCTGGTAGGCCGCCATTCGCACAAAGGATTGGCGTGGCAGGTCCTGCACGAAGTGGACCGCGAGGGTGGCGAAGACCAGGAAGAACAGCATCGGCGGCCAAGGCGGCGAAACGCGGTATTTATGGGCAAGCCCGCCATTGAAGGCGACGGTAGCGCCAAGGAAGGCGGCAAAGGCGGCGACAACCACGGGGCGCGCATTGTCGAAGGCAGGAATGCTGAACTCGATCGCAAAATAAGCCGTGCCGAGCACATAGCCGAACGCCAGCCAGCGTGCCGACACCCGGCCGGCGTCATAGACCGCGATCGTCATGAAGGCCGCCGCCAGCAGCCCGGCAACGAACAGGTTGATCAGCAGGATGAAATTAGCGCTGCCCATGGCGTTTTGGCACTTCCCCCCGAACAGCAAATCACCAACGCGCGAAAAAGACGTTAATTCGAAGCCGCCGCTGACGCTCAGCCAGCACTGGTCCGATTGGGAAGGACGACCGTTTCAGGCCGCGGATAGGACAGGCATACGCTGTCGCGGCCACTCCTTTTGGCTTTGTAGAGCGCTTCGTCGGCGCGGCGCATCAGCGGGTCCAGCCCTTCGTCGCTGGTGCGGGCGGCCACCCCGAAGCTCGCGGTCACTCTCGTGTCGGGCGGAAGTCCGTCGATTCTGCCCGCCGAATAGACCGTGCGAATGGCTTCGGCAAACAGTCTTGCCGCGCCAAGGTCGCTGAGCGGCAACAGCACGGCGAACTCTTCGCCGCCGATACGGCCGGCAACGCCGCGCGTACCTGCAGCCGACAGAAGCTTGGCAGCGAAGTCGGCGATGACGCGATCGCCGGCCGCGTGGCCATGCTGATCGTTGAGCGCCTTGAAATGATCGAGATCGGCAAGCACCAGCGCAACCGGCAATTGCGCCGTGGCACAGTGCTGCAGGACAAGCATGGCGCGCTCCTCGAAGCCGCGGCGGTTGAGCAGGCCCGACAGCGGGTCTGTCAGGGTTTCGGTCTTCAGGGCCTTCATCACATCGAGCGCGGCGGCGCCGAACAGGCAAAGCGCAATAAGCAGCGACAGCAATGCATGCGATAGCAGAGCCGTCGTCCAGTAGGACGAGGAGTAAAGCCCTTCATAGCTGGTGAACGGCCCATGCGCGATGACGACGGCAAGCGTCCGCGCCAGGAAGTTCAGGCCGGAAAGCAGCGACAGCACGAACAGGATCATTTCTGTCGGGCCGTTGTTGCGCACCACGCGCAACTCGGCGGCGACAACCAGGCTGATGCCGCCGAAGCTGAAATTGATGGCAAGGATGCGCCAGGTGAGATCCGGCCGGGCAAAAAGAAACCACGAAAACGCGGCCAGGCCGCCGCAGGCCAGAATGCCGACCGCCGGGTAAGGCACGCGCCGCCCATAGCGCGCAATGACCGCGCCGGCGAGACAGCAGGTGGCGAAGGTGAAGCACAGGATCGAGATGAGCTTGGTCGGTGCCATGCCGACCGGCAGCGTGAAATACTGGAGCAGGAAGCCTGCGGCCGAGGCCGAGTAGCCCGCCGCCAGCACGCCCAGATAGGGACGGTGGCGCTGATAGAACCACAGCACGAGAAATGCCGCGCCGAGTGTGAGGGCGATGCCTGGATTGAGCAGCGCTATGAGCAGGCCGGTGTCCAAGCGCTGTAATTTCCCCTCGCTTCCCCTTGGAGGACCTTAGAGCGGAAGCCCAAACAAGCGGTTAAGCGAAAGCGAATATACGACAGGTGCGTCGACAAAGCCGCTGGGCGGAACCGCGAACGGCGAGCGGCGTTTCACGACGGCAACCAGGAGACGCTCCGATGGCCGACACGATCATGCTGACCGATCACGATGCAATTCGCTCATGGGCCGCGGCACGCGCCGGCTTTCCGGCGATCGTCGACGTGTCGCCCGAAGCCGGAACGCAGCCCATGCTGAGGCTGGTCTTCGGCCAGCATGCCTACCAGGACCAGGATGAGGCCGAACGCCCGGTCAATGCCGGCGGCTACGAACTGGTCGAATGGGACGAATGGTTCAAACTCTTCGACGAGCGCCAACTGGCGCTGGTCGTCGCAAAGGACCAACCCGGCCGCCGTGAGGGATTCCACGAATTCGTCAGGCGGCCCGACTGAAGAATGCCCGAACCGCATTGCGGCTCGGGCTCCTCATATCCGACTGCGCGCGCCTGCCCTATTTCCACTCGCGGATGTCGACGAAATGGCCGGCGATCGCCGCCGCCGCGGCCATTGCCGGCGACACCAGATGCGTCCGGCCCTTGAAGCCTTGGCGCCCCTCGAAATTGCGATTCGAGGTCGAGGCGCAGCGCTCATGCGGCTTCAGCCGGTCGTCGTTCATGGCAAGGCACATCGAGCAGCCCGGCTCACGCCAGTCAAAGCCGGCGGCGACAAAGATCTTGTCGAGGCCTTCGGCCTCTGCCTGTTCCTTGACCAGGCCGGAGCCCGGCACGATCATCGCACTGACCCGCGGATTGACCTTCTTGCCCTCGATCACCTTGGCTGCGGCGCGCAGATCCTCGATGCGGCCATTGGTGCAGGAGCCGATGAAGACGCGATCGAGTTCGATATCGGTGATCTTGGTGCCCGGCTTCAGGCCCATATAGTCGAGTGCGCGCTGCTTGGAGGTGCGCTTGTTCTCATCAGTGATGTCGTCCGGGTTCGGCACGATGCCTTGCACCGAGACCACGTCCTCGGGCGAGGAGCCCCAGGAGACGATCGGCGGCAGCTTTGCCGCGTCGAGCACGACCACCTTGTCGAAATGCGCGCCTTCGTCGGACTGCAGCGTCTTCCAGTAGGCGAGCGCGGCGTCCCAGGCTTCGCCCTTGGGGGCGCGCGGCTTGTCCTTGACATAGGCGAAGGTGGTCTCGTCGGGCGCGATCAGGCCGGCGCGGGCGCCGGCTTCGATCGACATGTTGCAGATCGTCATGCGGCCTTCCATCGACAGCGCACGGATTGCCTCGCCGGCATATTCGATGACATAGCCGGTGCCGCCGGCCGTGCCGATCTCGCCGATAATGGCGAGGATGATGTCCTTGGCGGTGACGCCTTCCGGCAGTGCGCCGTCGACGCGCACCAGCATGTTCTTGGCCTTGCGCTGGATCAGCGTCTGCGTCGCCAGCACATGCTCGACTTCAGAGGTGCCGATGCCATGCGCCAGCGCCCCGAACGCGCCATGCGTCGAGGTGTGGCTGTCGCCGCAGACGATGGTCATGCCGGGCAGCGTAAAGCCTTGCTCCGGCCCGATGATGTGGACGATGCCCTGGCGGATATCCTTCTCGGAATAATATTCGACGCCGAAATCCTTGGCGTTTTTGGCCAGCGCTTCGACCTGGATGCGGCTTTCCTCGTTCTTGATGCCGAACTTTCGCTCCGGCGAAGTCGACACATTGTGGTCGACCACGGCCAGCGTCTTTTCCGGATGCCGAACCTTGCGGCCGGTTATGCGCAGGCCTTCGAAAGCCTGCGGGCTGGTGACTTCGTGGACCAGATGGCGGTCGATATAGAGCAGGCAGGTGCCGTCGTCCTGGCGGTCGACAACATGGTCGTCGAAAATCTTGTCGTAGAGGGTGCGCGGTGCGCTCATTTGCGTAAATCCGTCGATTTAAAAAGGGAAAACGACGCCGGTCGGACCGGCGAAACAGCCTGGCGAGTCTGCCCTAGCTAAGTCGGCTGGTCAGCGCCCCGCAGACGCGCGCGGAAAATCGCGACGGCAGGCGTTTCCTGTCCTGCAGCACGAAACCTTTATAGGCCGGATCGCCAAAAAGCTCTTCCATGGCGCTGCTCATATCAATGTTTTGGCTTTTCAGCAATCGCGTCTGCCTTCGCAGGCGCTTCACAGCACCTCGAACACGAAGGTCTTCACCAGCGCGTCGGGCTCGGCGATTGCGTAGCAGCGGAACCACGGGCTCTCCTCGACCGGCTGCCATTTTTTCGCCTGCTCCAGTTCGCCAAACACGGCTTGAAACCCGCCGCTTTCAAACACCTGGTCGCGAACCGTGAAGATGGCGTGGCCGCCCGTCCTGGTGATGCGTACCAGTTCATGCAGGCCCGACGCCGGTGCGTGGCTGATGGTGAACACGCCGGTCGAGAAAAAGGCGCGGAAATACCCGTCCGCCCAAGGCAATGGCCCGCCGAGCATCGCCTGTTTCAGCTCGCTGTAGGCCTGCCGGCTGCCGGCGATTTTCAGCATGTCCTGCGACAGGTCGAGCCCGGCAATATCGTGGTAGCCGAGTGCCTTCAGGGACGGCCCCGACAGGCCGGTGCCGCAACCGGCGTCGAGCAGCGGCCCTTCGCCCGCCGGCACATGGCGCGCCACCCAGGCGGTGATCAGGAACGGCAGGAGATAGCCGAGCGCCGCGGTTTCGCCGTCATAGGTCGCGGCCCATTGCGCATAGGCCTTGGCGAGCGTCTCAGGCGTGTCGGCCGTATAGACCGCTTCCAGCGCCGCATTGGCCTTGTCGATGATCATGGGTCCTCCCCGGTCGCGTCCGCTCGATGGTAGCGCCGTTTTCGCCTGCCTTCTATTCCCCATGCTGGTGGCGGAGCCGCTTCTCCAGCGCCCGCAAGGCCAACGACAGGCCGACGGTCAGGATGAGATAGATATAGGCGACGATCGAATAGGTTTCGAAGAAGCGGAACGAGCCGGCGGCGTAGATCTTGCCCATCTGGGTGATGTCGGCGACGCCGAGCACCGAGACCAGCGAGGAATCCTTGACCATGGCGACGAAATCATTGCCGAGCGGCGGCAGGATGGTGCGGATCGCCTGCGGAAAGATGACCAGCCGGAAGCGCTGGGTGCGCGTCAGCCCGAGCGCCTTGGCCGCCTCGATCTGCCCCTTCTCGACCGCCTGGATACCGGCGCGGAACACCTCCGAGATGAAGGCGGAATAGCCGATGGTCAGCGCCATGACGGCGCGCCAAAGCAACGACACGTCGCGTACCAGCAGCTCACCGAAGAGGCCGGCGCTTTGCAGCGGCGCCGTCAGCGCGTTCCATGCCGCGACGAAGGCCGGCGCCCCGGCAAAGGCGATCCAGAACAACAGCACCAGCATCGGCACGCCGCGGATGATCTCGACGTAGAAGCGGCCGATCTGGCTGAGCCAGCGTGAGCCCGACAGGCCCATCAGCGCGACGCCGAGGCCGATCGCGCAAGCCAGCGCGAAGGCGACCACCGTGACGAAGATGGTGACGCCGATGCCCTTGGCGACGGTTGCGAAGACCTGGGCATAGAGGTCGCTGGCAGCGATGAAGATGGCGGCGGCCAAGGCGATCGCCACGGCCACGGCAAGCCACCACGGGAAGTCGGATTTGGCTGAGGCGGGAGGCGCCGACGGCATCAAGCGGTACCGATAACAGAGTCACGAAGGCAGCGTTCTGTCACACCCCCCTCTGGCCTGCCGGCGATCTCCCCCTCCAGGGGGGAGATCGGCAGCTTTGACCTCGCGGCCCGTTCTGCAACACTGAAAATTGGCGAAAGCCGATGCGAAATCCGATCTCCCCCCTTGAGGGGGAGATGTCCGGCAGGACAGAGGGGGGTGTACGAGCGCAGAGTCAGCGCGAGTTCCCGCGCACAATCGTCATGAAATGCGCGCAACAAGCGGGCCTACTGCCCCATCTTGTAATCAAGGAACCACTTCTTGTTGAGCGCGTCGAGCGTACCGTCGGCCTTGAGCGCGGCGATTGCCGCGTTGACCGGCTTCACCAGGTCGGAGCCCTTGGGGAAGATGAAGCCGAAATCCTCGGTGCCGAGTGGGCCGCCGATCAGCTTAAGGCCGCCATTGGACGCATCGACATAGCCCTTGCCGGCAGTGCCGTCGGTGAGCACGACGTCGACGTCGCCGGCCTTCAGTGCCTGCACCGTCGCGCCGAACGTCTCGAACAGCTTGATGCGCGGGTTCTGCTCGTTGCCGTCGAGCACGCTGTAGACGGCGGTGTAGAAGGGCGTGGTGCCGGCCTGCGCGCCGATCAGCCCGTCCTTGAAGGCGGCGAACGTCTTTGCATCGGTGAAGCGCTTCTCGTCGCCGCGCACCAGCATGAACTGTTCCGAGCGCATATACGGATCGGAGAAATCGACCTTCTGCTTGCGGTCGTCCTTGATGGTGATGCCGGTCATGCCGATGTTGTACTGATTGTCGGAAACCGCCTGGATCATCGCGTCCCAAGAGGTATTCTGGTACTCGACCTTGAAATTCAGCCGTTTGGCGATCTCGTTCATCGCGTCATATTCCCAACCGATCTGCTTGCCGGTCTTGGCATCGATGAACTGCAGCGGCGGATAGGCGTTTTCGGTCACCACCACCACCTTCTTGCCGCCGAGGTCGGGCAGCGCCTGCGCCAGAGCCGCGACCGGCACGAGAAGGCAAGCCAGCAGGCCGGCCAGCAGCAGTTTCGAATTGATCATGACTATGCTCCCCAGGAACTGAACCGCCTCGATCGACCGAGGCATGCAGGAAATCCGGCGCCGACTTTAGCTTTCCGCAGGCGCCTTGCAAGCCGCTCTGATGCGCCGCTCGGCACGAAAATGAATTCCAATGCTTTCAACGGCGGCAATTACAGAACGATCCGTATCGATTGCGGACCGGCAAAATCGAATCCACCTCGTGAAATAAAAAGGCGGCCGAAGCCGCCTTTCCAAAACCATGAGTTTTGAAGACGCCTTATTCGGCGGCAGTTGCTTCCGCGGCCTTGGCGGCCTCGTCGGCGGCCTTCTTCTCGGCGGCGTCCTGCGCGGCCTTCTCGGCGGCCAGCGCCTGGGCGGCGGCCACTTTCTCGGCCTCGATGCGCGCCTTCTCGGCGTTCAGCGCATCGCGCTCTTCGTCGTTGAGCTTGCGGGCGCGCACGCCGGTGTTTTCCGAAATGCGGGCCGATTTGCCGCGACGGTCTCGCAAATAGTACAGCTTGGCGCGACGCACCTTGCCGCGGCGCACGATCTCGACGCCCTCGACCATCGGCGAATAGACCGGGAACACCCGCTCCACGCCTTCGCCGTAGGAGATCTTGCGGACGGTGAAGTTTTCCTGGAAGCCGGCGCCGGCGCGGGCGATGACGACGCCCTCATAGGCCTGGACGCGGGTGCGGGTGCCTTCGGTCACACGGACCTGGACGCGCACGGTATCGCCGGGCTGGAATTCGGGGAGCTTGCGCTTGGCTTCGATCTTGGCGGCCTGCTCGGCCTCGAGCTGACGGAGGATGTCCATCTCAAAAATCCACTTCTTGTTCTTCCGACAGTCAGAGCGCCCGACACTCGCCTTGCAGTCGCATCGACCGCTCGGCTATGCCCTTCGTTCGAGAACGTCTGTTCGAGAACATCGGGCAGGGGCGACTACACCGTCATTGTTGACGGGCCAGAAGATCGCTCTTGGCAGATTTTTCTTCCGGTTCGGCGCGCACATACAGCTATTTCGGCGCTTTGTCACGTCTTCGCCGTTTCTTTTTTGGGCCGTTTCTTTTTTGCGCTGCTTCTTGGGCTGGCGCCCGCTGTGGCAATCCCGTGATCGCTTGTGGTCCAGGGGGTTGCGCCCGCGCGTCAAGCTTCCTAAGCCGGAAGATAAGCATTTTCCTCCAGCGACGACACCCCTCATGCCAATCTTGGACGCGGTCCTGCTCTTTCTCGCCGGCTTTCTATCAGGCGCGGTCAATGCCGTTGCCGGCGGCGGCACGTTCATAACCTTTGGCGCCATGACCCTGGCCGGCCTGCCGCCGATCGTCGCCAATGCGACATCGTCGGTGACGCAGTTCCCCGGCTACATCACCTCGACGCTCGCCTATTGGCACGACATCAAGCATTTCTGGCGCGGCGCACTGCTGCTCAGCCTCATTTCGGCTCTCGGTGCGCTGTCTGGCGCGCTCATCCTTCTAGGGCTCGACAACCCGTCCTTCCGCGCCTTGGTGCCGTGGCTGCTGCTGGCGGCAACCGCATTGTTTGCTGCCGGGCCATGGCTGAAGCCGGCGCCCAAGCCGGAGCATGAGGCCGCGGTGGGTTCTCTGGTCGGGTCGCTGGCGCAGTTCGCCACCGCCGCCTATGGCGGCTTCTTCGGCGCCGGCATGGGCGTCATGATGCTGGCGACGCTCGGTCTCACCCAGTCCGGCGACTATCACCGGCTGAACGCACTGAAGAACATGCTGGCCGTGGTCATCGCTGCGGTTGCCATCCTCGTCTTCGTCTCGGGCGGCGTCATTGCCTGGCTGCAGGCGATCATCATGATCCCGGGTGGCGCGCTGGGCGGCTATGCCGGCGTCTGGATCGCTAGGCGCGTGCCGCAGAACGCGGTGCGCGGCTTCGTCATCGCCGTCGGCCTGTTCCTGGCTTTCTACTATTTCGACAAGGGCTGAGCGGCTGAAAGATCCGGCCGTCGCTCCTTCGTCAGCCTCTCCGCTTCGGCCCGCCGCCAAGCCGCGATCTTCCTGTGATTGCCCGAAATCAGCACTTCGGGAATCGGCCGGCCCTCGAACTCCTGCGGCCGCGTATAATGCGGATGTTCGAGCAGGCCGTTTTCAAAGCTCTCTTCCTCGCCCGATACCGCATTGCCCATGACGCCGGGCAGCAGGCGCACCACGGCGTCGAGCAGCACGAGTGCCGCCGGCTCGCCGCCGGACAGGATGAAGTCGCCGATCGAAACTTCCTCGAGGCCGCGCGATTCAATGACCCGCTGGTCGACGCCTTCGAAGCGGCCGCAGACGATCACCGCACCCGGCCCGCCGGCGAGCTCGCGCACCCGTGCCTGCGTCAGCGGCTTGCCGCGCGGGCTCATCAGCAGGCGCGGACGTGGATCGGCTGCCGGCGAGGCATGGTCGATGGCGCTGGCCAGCACGTCTGCCCGCATCACCATGCCGGCGCCGCCGCCGGCCGGCGTGTCATCGACGGTACGGTGACGATCGCTGGCAAAGTCGCGGATCTGGATCGTTTCGAGCGACCAAATGCCGGTCTCGAGCGCGCGGCCGGCCAGCGACAGGCCGAGCGCGCCGGGAAACATCTCGGGATAGAGCGTCAGCACCGAAGCCGAAAAACTCACCGGTTGCCTCCGGCGTCCCTCGGCCCGCGCGGCCTGCCCTTGGGGTCGAAACCGTCGTCAGCGGGAGGCTCGCCGTCCTCGTCCTCGACCAACCCTGCGGCGGCTGGATCAACGCGGACAAAGCCGCCGGCGATCGACACTTCCGGAACGGCGGCCTGCGTGAACGGGATGAGCACGCCTTTGCGCCCCGCCAGCGTCACGTCGAGAATGTCGCCGCCGCCGAAATTATGCACGGTGACGACCTTGCCGATGATGGCACCGATGTCATCCTTGACCTCCAGTCCGACGAGGTCGGCATGGTAGAATTCATCCTCTTCGCCCTCATCGGGCAACACCGAACGGTCGACGAACAATTCGGTGCCGGCCAGCGCCTCGGCGGCATTGCGGTCGTTGACGCCTTTGAACCGCACCACCACCACGGTGTTGGCGGGCCTGATGTCGACGATCTGGAAGGCGCGGCCATCCCTGGCGTAGAGCGGACCGTAATCGGCCAGCGCCAGCGGGTCGCCGGTAAAGCTCTTGACGCGCAATTCGCCCTTGATGCCATGCGCGGCACCGATCACGGCCATCTGGACGGGGTTTTGCGGCTTGATCATCTGCGGAAAATCCTTTGCCTTGCTCTAACCCCAGCCCGTCGTCATTTCAATGACGCCGCTCTTCACCGCTTCCTAACCCGCGTGCCGGAAGATGGCGGGGAACTGGAAGAGTGCAATGCAGGAATTCCTCATACCGGCAAAACCCGACCTGCAGGCGGCGCGCGAGGCCTGGCTGAAGATGCTGGCGCGCGAACGCCGGCTATCGCCCGAAACCGTCGAGGCCTATGAGCGCGACACGCGCCAGTTCCTGCATTTCCTGACCGGCCATTGCGGCGGCTCGCCCGGCATTTCCGACATCGCCGATCTGCGCCCCGCCGATCTGCGCGGCTTTCTCGCTGCCCGCCGTGCCGAGGGCGCCGGCGCCCGCACGCTCGGGCGCGGGCTGGCCGGCATCCGCTCGCTGCTGCGTTTCCTGGAACGGCGCGGCCTCGCCAATGCGGCAGGTGCGACAGCCTTGCGCGCGCCGCGGCAGCCGAAATCGCTGCCCAAGCCGCTGACCGCAAGCGATGCAAAACACGTCGTCTCGGTGGAAGGCCAACTGGCGGAGGAGCCGTGGATTGCCGCGCGCAACGCCGCCGTGCTGACCCTGCTCTATGGGTCCGGCTTGCGGATCTCCGAGGCGCTCGGCCTGTCGGGCGCCGATCTTTCCTCACCTGGTGATACCGTGCTGCGCGTCACCGGCAAGGGTGGCAAGACCCGGCTGGTGCCGGTGCTGCCGGTGGCACTGCGGGCGATTGCCGAATACCGCCGCTTGTGTCCCTGGCATCTCGATCCCAAGGGCCTGCTGTTTCGCGGTGCCCGCGGCGGCCCGCTCAACCCGGCAATCGTCCAGCGCGACATGGCCAAGCTGCGCTCGGCGCTCAACCTGCCCGACACGGCGACGCCGCATGCGCTGCGCCATTCCTTCGCCACGCATCTGCTAGGGCGCGGCGGCGACCTGCGCACCATCCAGGAGTTGCTCGGCCACGCCAGCCTGTCGACAACCCAGATATACACCGGCGTCGACACCGCCAGGCTGCTCGAGATTTACGAAGCAGCTCATCCTCGTGCGTGATCGATGCATGTGTCGGTGGCCATCTCGCAACAATTTTGATGCGCCGGTTAACCGTTTTGCCGCTTTTTGCGCCTAGAAGCGCAGCATGAAACGCCTCATCGCCATCGCCGACCGCGCGACCCATATGTCGCTGAAGCTGCTCGTCGCGCTCAACGCCCTGTTTTTCCTCTCTTTCCTCATCGTCGCGCTGCTCGCCGCGGGCAAGGCACGCGCCGAGACTTCGGCCTGCGGCGGTAGCGATATGCTGAGCGCGCTGCAAAAGGACGACCCGGCTGCCTACCGCAAGATCGAGGCAGACGCGGCAGCGACGCCGAACGGCAAGGGCCTGCTGTGGAAGCTCGAAAAATCGGGCGAAAAACCGTCCTTCCTGTTCGGCACCATGCACGTTACCGACCCGCGCGTCACCACGCTGCCACCCGCCGCGCAGAAGGCATTCGATGCGGCTGGCACCGTCATCATCGAGACCACCGAAGTGCTCGACAAGCAGAAGATGATGGCAGCACTGCTGAAAGAGCCGGATCTGATGATGTTCACCGACAAGACGACGCTTTCGTCGCTGCTGTCGCCGGAGGATGCGGCGGTGGTCAACAAGGCGCTCGATGCGCGTGGCATCCCGCCAGCGACCGTCGCCAAGATGAAACCTTGGTTGCTGTCGGCGATGGTGGCGCTACCTGTATGCGAAGTCGCCCGCCAGGCTGGCGGTGCGCCGGTGCTCGACGTCAAGCTTGCCAAGGACGCCGAGGCTTCGGGCAAATCGGTCGAGGGGCTGGAGACAATCGCCGACCAGCTGCGCGCCATGGCTTCGCTGCCGATCGCCTTTCACCTGAAGGGGCTGGTCGATACGCTGAAGCTTGGCGACAAGGTGAACGACGTCAACGAAACCATGATCGTGCTTTACCGGCGTGGCGACACTGGCATGTATGTACCGCTGTTTCGGGCCGTCATCCCCGAACAGGTCGACGACCAATCGGGTTACGCCGAATTCGAGCAGACCATGATCACCAGCCGCAACAAGGTGATGGTCGATCGTGCAGCGCCGATCCTCGCCCACGGCAATGTCTTCATGGCGGTCGGCGCCATGCACCTTCCCGGAGCGCAAGGCTTGGTCGAGGGTTTCCGCAAGATCGGCTATACGGTGACCGCCGTCAACTGAACGACACGGCGGAGTTGCACACCGAATCATTGCCGAGGCGGGACCAGCCCTTACTCGTGGCGCGACGGCGGACCAGCCGCGCTTCGTGCCAAGAAACTGAAAAAGGTTCGGTTTGGCTCGATCGAAACCCATTTTGCGGTGGAAATGCATGCCTGCAAGCGATTCCGGATCAGAATTGCCCTGTTTTCGGCGTTTTCAACGCCTAATGTGAAACCGATTCAACGATTGTACGTTGATGGCTATTACTTGATGTTTTTCATCCACGGAGGACACTTTTATGGCGAACACACCCAATCCGAACGACCCATTCACCTCACCGGGTACCGCACGGCCACGCGGCGGCGGCAGCGGCTGGCTGATTGCACTGGTCGTCGTTATCCTGGCAATTGTCGCCTATTATGTTTTTGGAAGACGTAGCGAGGCACCTGCGCCTGCCGAACCGCCCGCAGCCAGCACACCGGCTCCGGCCCCAGCACCTGCCGAGCCGATGAAGCCAGCCGAACCGGCTCCTGCGCCAGCTCCGGCGACACCCGCTCCGGCTCCGGCAGAGCCTGCACCCGCGCCTGCACCCGCGCCGGCTCCGGCTCCGGCTCCGGCACCCGCGCCGGCACCGGCTCAGTGATCAGACTGCCGACTTAGTATATGAACGGCCCGCTGAAAGGCGGGCCGTTTTTTTTGGGGAGCAGCCGTCGATGCTCTGAGCTGCGATTAGCCATGGGCTAACTTCATCTTCGTCATCCAGCGCGGAGCAGGAGCGAAGCGACATCGCGGAGACCCTGGAATCCATCTGTGGTTCAGAATGGAAGCCGTCTGTGGTGATCCTTCGAGTTGTGTGCGTCAAGTTCTGCAAAATGGCGTGGCATTGCGGTGACGTCGGCGTGTCCGCCGCGCAGCCCCCGTGTTTAGCGGA
>NZ_JAMYTF010000043.1:0-40725 GCF_040322295.1 Mesorhizobium sp. M0159 | reverse complement strand
GCCGGCGTCTCGAATCTATCTAGCCTCCCAGCGCCAACTGGTCCGTGATCTCGAAGCGTTCGGAAGCACCGACGCGGATCATGTTCAGGCTGCCCTCGCGGGTGAAGCGGAATTCGCCGGGCGCGTCCGCACCGGCCGGCTTGCCGGCCTGGAAGCTGATGATGCGCGTGCCGCCATCGGGCCAGGTCACGGTCACGTCGGTTTTGTCGCCGGTGCGCGCGACGCCTGCCTTGCAGCTGGTCATTGGCTGGCCGAGATAGCGCGCACAAGGAATGACGTTGCCAGCACCTGGGACCGGTGTCCCCGGCGGCTGCAGCCGCGCAACGGTCTGCGCGTCGGCCGGAGGCGCCGCATTGACCGCGCCGAAATTCCGGACGGGGTCCGCAGCCACGGGCGGCGATCCATCAACCTGTCCAGTCGAGGGGTTTCCAGCGGCCAGGGCCAGGCGGTAAGCGTCCTCGATCGCCACCTTGCCGATTGCGTCAGCGGAGTTCAGCGTCGTTTCGGGACCGGTTGCGCCGAGGCGCGTTGTCAGATCGGGCAGCGGTTGAGAGGCAGGGCTCTCCGTATCGGCCGCCGCCTGGGGCGTCACTTGCTGGGGATTGATAGGGTCGAGGTAGCGTGCGGGAGCCCATCCGCTCAGCTTCGGGTCGTCAATGTCTTCAACCTTGCACCATTTGTAACCGCTGATGTCGCCGCAGCCGAGATTTTTCACGCTCGAACCGCTCGGCAGCCGCGCCTCGATCTTGCCCATGGCCGACGCCGTGGCGCGCACGTTCAGGAGATCATCCGGAGCAAGACCCGTCACAATCGAGATAATGGGCTCCGGCTCCTGGCCGTTGGCCGGCAACTCCGCCAGCATCAGCGAGCGGCAACCATCGCAAGCAGCGTCGTCGGGAGTGTTACTGTGCGCCTAATCATCTGCCATGGCGGTAGGTTCAATTGCCGAAGGCGCGGCCAGGCACGAAAGCGCCATCGCACGCCAGCCGGTTTTTATAGGCGACGAGACGGCGCTGTGTAAGCCCGAAAAGGTGCCGCGTGTTGAATCGCGACCAGGCCACTTCCGTGAACTAACAGCCGGCAAAATATTGCACATTTCATGTAAATATGCACTCTCTCAAGTAAGGTTGAGGAGGGAAATATGGTCGACCTTGAAATATTTGCGCAGGTGGAAAACATAGTTCGCCAGCGTATCAAGAAAACGCGCGCCGAGATTGAGGCTTCACTTGGTCACATCGCCAACGGCAATCCGCTGGCCGCCGAACAGACCCTCTCCAGGCGCCTCGACAGGTTGCAGGTAAAGGCGTCGCTCAGCCGCACCGAAGCGGAGATGATATCGGCAGCGATCGACATGAGGTCTGCCGGGGAAAGAAAGGCCGCCGCCAAGCAGCCAGGGCCGGAGGCAATTCTCGGCCCAACGCTCGATTTCATCGGGATCGCATTCCTCGAGCGTGGGCGCCGTGCTGCCGATGCGGTTGGCCGCGTTGCCTTTCTCAACGGCAATCCACAAGGATCGGGTTTTCTGGTCGGGCCAAGGCTGTTCCTCACAAACAACCATGTGATTTCGTCGCCGGCGGATTCCCGGCGCTTCCAGGTCCAGTTCGATTATGAGCAGGACGGTGCGAATGCCGTGCGTACGCCGACGACGTTCCTGTTCGATCCTGAATCCTGTTTCGTGACCGATAGCATAGAGGGTCTGGACTATACGCTGATCGGAGTTGGCGAGCGGCGTTCCGGTCCAAAGGAACTGGGGGAGTTCGGTTTTATCTCGCTGTCGGATGCGCGCGACAAGCATATGCTCGGCGAAATCGCCAACATCGTTCAGCATCCCGATGGCCGCTTCAAGGAACTGGTGTTGCGTGAAAACCGGCTGGTGGCCCGCGACGAAACGGTGCAAGTGCTGCACTATGTCGCCGACACCGAACAGGGTTCGTCCGGCTCCCCGGTCTTCAACAATGAATGGGAACCTATCGCCCTGCACCATTGGGCCGGCCCGTTCCACGAGGTGACGGGCATAGGTGGCTATGCGCTTGCGCGTGAGATCAACGAAGGCATACGGATCAGCGCCATCGTTGACGATCTGGGTGCTAGAAAGTCCAAGCTGCCGGGCTCCTCGGCATCGGCGGTTTCGCGAGCTCTGGCGATTTGGGCCGGCATGCCGCGCATGATGGACGAGACAGTTCGGCTGAACGCCGATATTCGCGAAGATGTGCCGGACAAGCCGGTGCAGCGGCCGGAACCGGATCGCAATCCGCCGGCGACGAGACACAATGCCGATGGCTCGGTCACCTGGACTTTTCCCGTCGAGATAAATGTCCGGGCGCCGCTGATCGACGGAGGCGATGCGAGACTAAACGACGGCAAAGGCCCGGCAAGCGAACCCGGGAAGGTGGCCATCGCCGAGGCCGCGGGTTGGAAAACAGAGGATTTCGACGATCGTGGAGGGTATGAGCCCGGCTTCATACCGGGCTTTGTCCTGGCAATGCCGACGGTTGCCAATTCACCCTACCGGTTGGCCAAAAACCTTCTTGCCAAACCGGGAGAGGACCCACACGAATTGCGCTACCATCATTTTTCGATCTTGATGAACGCCGATCGCAGGCTTGCCTTCGTCACCGCCTGCAATATCGATGGATCCCGCACCAAGGCGGTCAATCGTGAGGACAAGACGGTCATCGACAACCCGTCGCTTGTCGAATTGGGGGTGGAGTCGATTTCCGGTTCGGAAGCCAGCGATGCTTTCCGGCCGGATCGGCGCATCGACCTTGGCGAGCAGATGAACCAGGAATTCTATTCGAGCCAGAATGTGCCTGGATTTCCCGTCGCAAAATCCAAGGAACGAATCGCTCGAATGTTCCAGAAGGGCCATATTACACTTCGCGGCGACCCCGCATGGGGCGTCGATCAGGAGGCGGTCGCGGCAGAACGCGACACGTTCTTTTATACCAATGCTGCGCCGCAAGTCGGCTTCTTCAATCAAGGAAGCTCGCTTAACCATCCCGGCTCCAAAGGGAAGTTGAGATGGCGCGCGGTAGAAACCTATGTGCTGCGCAACGCCTATACGACGCGAGGCCGTGTCACGGTGTTTGCCGGGCCAGTGTTCGGCGAGGACGATCCTCCCTACCGCTTCGACAGCCATGTTCCGCTGAAGTTCTGGAAGATCGCGCTGTGGTCCGATCAAGCTGGCCTGCGCGCCATCGCGTTGCTTGCGGACCAGAAGCCGGTTTTGGAAGTGATGCCCGAAGCGTTCGGCGAGCGTGCCGAGGCATTCGATGACCCGCTTGAAATTGCCAGGGTATCGGAGTTCCTTTCGACGGTGGCCGAGATTGAAGAGCTGACCGGCCTGAACTTTGGCCAGCAGGTGCGCGACGCCGACATTCGGGCCGGTTCCGAATCCGCCCCAGCACAGACTTTCAACCCAACGCAACTAGCGCCCAAGACGTCACGGCCAAAGGCTTCGGCGACCAAGACTTCGACGTCCAAGACTTCGACGTCCAAGACTTCGGCGGCCAGCGCCCGACGTCCTGCCAAGCGATCGAAGCGATCGGCGTCTGACGACTGAAGATTGGACCGGTCGCGACTTCTGCCGCTCGAAGGCGGTCATCCGTTCAGCTAGGCATGAGCAAGCTCAGCCTGGGATGAGCAAGCTCAGCCCGGCATGAAGCCGGTGCGCAGCGCGTGAGCCCATTCGGGCCGTCCCGCCTGCTCGGCCTGATACGCCGCCGCCTCATGGTCATAGTCGACGGCGATGGATTCGAAACGATCGGGATGCAAGTCGACGATGCCGTAGCGGGCGTGCGGCGAACCCTGTTCGGAGACATGCGCCGGCGGGGTTGAATCGTCATAGGCGGGGCAGCCGATGCTACCCGGATTGAAGATGACCGGACCGCCGGGAATGCGGACCAGCTCGCTGCGATGGCTGTGGCCGCAAAGCATGATGCGGCAGGCGGCATCGATCGCGCCGAGCCGCCGCTCGATGGCGACCAGCGGCGCGCGCACCAGCCGGCCGTCGACGATCGCGTCAGTCAGGTATTTTTCGTCGTGGTCGGGCCGGGCGTGGAAGGCGAGTATGCCGGGCGCCACCTCCAGCATGACGGGCAGCGCAAATAGCGCCTCGCGTTGGCCTGCGGTCAGCCGTTCCTGCGCGTAGCGGTCGGACGGCCACATGGTCTCGTCGGCGGTGTCGCGGGCAACGCGGCGGTCGTGGTTGCCGCGCACCGTCGGCAGGTCGAGCGTCTCGAGCCGCTCCATGGTCTCGCGCGGCCAGAGCGGGCCGGAAACGCAATCGCCGAGATTGACGATGAGGTCGGCGCCGCCGCGCTGCCGCAGATCATTGAGCACGGCGTCGAGCGCCAGGACATTGCCGTGGATGTCGGCGAGGACGGCAATGCGCATGGCAGGCTCCGTTAATTGGAATGGCTGGAGGGCGGGTGAAGCTACTTTGCTCGCCTCGCGAGGCGGGCGAGAGCGGAACCCAGCTTCGGGTCGTTCAGGCGCGGACTTCGATCTCGTGGCCGCCGACCGCCGGCAACGATGCGTCGCCGGCCGCGGCAATAACACTGTCGAGCAGGCCCGGGAAGCGGCGGTCGAGATCGTCACGACGCAGCGTGATCAGCCGGCTGGTTCCAACCGCCTCGGTGCGGGTGACGCCGGCCTCACGCAGCTTGGCCAAATGGTAGCTCAGATTGGTCTTCGAGCAGAGATCGAGGAACCGGCTGCAATTCAGCGGAACGCCCTCTTTGCTGGCGAGATAGCGCACGATGGCCAGTCGCGTCGGGTCGCCAAGCACGGCAAGCACGTTCGGCAGGCTGATCTGGTCGGCGGTGGGATGGGGCAAGGTCATGCCCAGGAATTAAGCACATTCGGAGCCGATTTCAACGCATCTCCTCTCGTGGCTAATGGACACATAGTTTCGTCCCGTCGCCCCGTCCTGACACCGGGCTGTCAGGATGGTTCGGCTATTTTGCAGCGGCTTTATTGACATCATGCCCTGTTATGTCCAATTGTTCAATAACCTTTGAACTAAGGAAATTGCCATGGATAAGCGCCTCATCTGGCTTGCGCTCGGATCGTTCACGATTTCGACCGAAGGTTTCGTCATCTCCAGCCTTTTGCCCGACATTGCAAAGGATTCCGCCATCTCCGTTCCGCTCGCCGGCACGCTGATCACCGCGTTTGCGCTCGCCTATGCGATCGGCACGCCGATCCTGGCAACGCTGACCGGCGAATGGGACCGGCGCCGCGTCATCCTGTGGACGCTGGTGTTCTTCGTGTTGGGCAACGTCGCCGCGGCGCTAAGCTCCTCCTTCGAATTGCTGTTGATCGCGCGCATCGTCATGGCGCTGTCGTCAGGCTTGTTCGCGGCGACCGCACAGGGAACGGCCGTTGCGCTTGTCGACGATCATCACCGCGCCCGCGCCATTGCCGTGGTCGTCGGCGGCACTACGGTTGCGGTCGCGGTCGGAGCACCGCTCGGCGCGCTCGTTGCGACGGTTGCCGGCTGGCGCGGCACCTTCTTTGCCATCGCCGGCCTTGGTGCGCTCGCCGGCGCGATCCTGTGGTACCGGCTGCCGCGCGGCATCGTCGGCACCAGGCTGCCGCTCCGGATGCGGCTGGCAGCGGCACTTCGCCCCGGCGTCATGCCTATCCTGGTGACGACCATCCTGGCCCTGATCGGCGCCTTCACCGTCTTTGCCTTTGTCGCGCCGCTCGCGATCGAAGGCGGCGGACTGAACCCGATCGCGCTTCCCGGAATGCTGCTCGCTTTCGGCGTTGGCGCGGTCATCGGCAATATCGGCGGCGGTCAGGCCGCCGACCGTTTCGGCGCGACGCGCACCGTCTGCTGGTCACTGGCGCTGAGTGCCGCGATGCTGGTCACGTTTTCGCTGATCCCGATGTTCCTGCCGCGCGAGATCGCCGGGCCGGCATTGATGGCCATGATGGTGCCGTGGGGCATCGTCGGCTGGGCATTCCCGCCGGCGCAGGCCAGCCGCATCATCAAGCTGGCGCCCGATGCCGCGCCAATCGTGCTGTCGCTGAACGCTTCGGCGCTCTATCTCGGCGTGGCACTGGGTGCCGTGGTCGGCGCCGCGGTGCTGCGCTATGGCGCACCGGCCGACCTCGGCGTGGTCGCGGCGGCATTCCCGATCATTGGTCTGGGCGTGGTGCTGGCGGGCCATCTGGCGGCGCGACCGGTGGCGATGCCGGCCGAGTAAGGCTTGTTAGCAAAGCTTGGCTGCCGGCCGCCGATAGTTCAAGTCGCGGCGGCGGTGCGTCAAAATCCAGCGCGGCGATTTCGTCCAGTGCCGAATTCTGGGAAGTTGCCGGAAGCGACCTCGCCGACGTTCCGCAAGAAATCGTCATGACCGCCGACGATCTGGTCGATGCAGCGCTGGTTGGCCTGGAAAAAGGTGAAGGATTCACGGCACCGGGTCTTGCCGATATTGCCGGGGGGTGCCTTTCTTCGCGTCCGCAAGGCTTCTTCGGCAGTCTTCTGGCGGGCAAGCCGGCGGCGCGTTACGCTGCCTGACATGGCTAAAGACTGATCTTACGCTGTCCGCCACATCGGGATGATCGAGGCGGCCAGCAGCAGGCCAAGCACGGCGTTGAGCATGCGCCACTGCCGCTCGGTTCGCAGCAACCGGGCGAGCAGCGTGCCCGCCACGCACCACGCCGCCAGCGATAGGGCCGCTGCAAGGCCGAAGACCGTGCCGAGCAGCACGGCGAGCTGCAGCGGCCCGTTGGCGAGCGCGGCAAAGGATGCCGCCGCTCCCAGCCCCATGGCCCGGCCCTTTGGGTTCATCCATTGCAGGCCGGCGCCGCCCAAAAAGCTGTTCGGCTTTGCCATGGCCACGTCCAGGTTGGGCGGACCGCTGCGGCCGATCTTGAGGGCAAGCCACGTCAGATAGAGGGTACCGGCCATTTTCATTGCCAGTTGCAGCGAAGGAGCGGCAGCCAGCAGACTGGCGAGCCCGGCAGCACCTGCCGCAGCCACCGTGGCCAAGCCGGCCGCACTCCCGGCCATCAGCGGGATAGAGCGGCGAAAGCCGAACTGCGCGCCGGACGCCGTCGATAAGGTCGTGGCCATGCCGGGCGTTGAGGTTGAGACCAGCGCGAACAGGACGAGGGGAAGGACGGTTTCAAACATGCTGCTTCCTTTGAAGCCTGCACGGTAGGCTGTTTGGCTCATCAGTAAATGCAATGTTTGCTATGATCTCTATTAGCAAATATAATAGCCGGATGCTCCGCAACCTCGATACTGCCCTGGTTCGAACCTTCGTCACCGTTGCCGACAAGGCCAGCATGACGGCGGCGGCCAACGCGCTGCATTTGACGCAAGGTGCCGTCAGCCAGCAGATCAAGCGTTTGGAAGAGGTTCTCGGCTGCAGCCTGTTCGATCGCGATCGGCGCGGATTGCGATTGACCCGCTCCGGCGAGCGATTGTTCGGCAAGGGCAAGCGCCTGCTTTCCCTCAATGACGAGATCCTGGCGGAGATGGCGGGCGATGCGGTTGCCGGTCAGGTGCGGCTCGGGGTGCCGTACGACCTTGTCGGCACCTTGCTTGCGCCGGTGCTGAAGGCCTATGCCGAGGCCTATCCGCAGGTCGAGATCTCGCTTGTCTGTGCTTCGTCGCCAGAGTTGGCCGCAGCCTTGGCGACCGGCACTATCCGGCACTATAGAGCTCGCGGTGATCGAGGAGCCGATCGGTCGGTCGGCCGGTGAATGCCTTGTTGTCGACCGGCTGGTCTGGGTCGGCGCCAAAGGCGGCGCCGCCCGCGGCAAGCGGCCCTTGCCGGTTTCGATGGTCGCCGAGACCTGTGCGTTCCGCCCGGTGGTGCTGGAGGCGCTTAACGAGCATGGGCTGGAATGGCGCACCGTATTCGAAAACGGCAGCATCGACGCGACGACGGCGACGGTGCGTTCGGACTTGGCCGTCACCACCTGGTTGGCGTCGACCGTGCCTGTCGACCTCGACATTTTGGCCAACGATCCGGAGCTGCCGTCATTGCCGAATTTTTCGATCAATCTGCATTTGCCGAAGCACGACGTCGCGCCGGCTGCACTGGCATTCGCGGGCCACCTCCGCGATGGGTTGGCAGGGCGACGAGAGGCGGCTTAAAAACAGCAAAAAGGACGGCCAGTGTTCAGCCGTCCTTGATCGCCCCGCGGCATCTACTTCCAGTTCTTGCGCCGCTCGATCTCGGCTTCGGACGGCTGCTCCGTGGCAAATGACCCGGTCTTGATCTCGCCGGAGCGTTCATAGCTCGCCATGAGGACGCCGGTGGTCGATGCCTGCGAACGGGTCAGCTTGAAGGCGGCAGGTATCGTGCCGCTGCCGAACAGTTTTTTGCCCTTGCCCAGCACCAGCGGGAAGATCAGCAAGCTGATCTCGTCGATCAGGTCATTGGCGAGCAAGGTCTGGATCAGCTCGCTCGATCCCTGAATGAGCAGGTCAGGGCCGTCCTCCTGCTTCATCCGGCGCAACGTCGCCACGACATCGCTGCCGAGCGGCTGGCTGTTTTGCCAGGACAGCGAATCCGGCCTGTGCGTCGCCACATATTTGGTGACGGCGTTGAAGCTGTCGGCGATCGGATCATTCTTCTGATAAGGCCAGTGGGCGGCGAAGATGTCGTAAGTCTTGCGGCCGAGAAGCAGCGCGAACGGTTTTGAAAACGTCTCGCCCATCGCGGCGCCCATCACATCGTCCCAGTAGTGAAACGTCCAGCCGCCGAAATTGAAGCCGCCGACAGGGTCCTCTTGCGGGCCGCCGGGCGCCTGCATGACGCCGTCGAGGCTGACGAATGTTGCGGCGATGATCTTCCTCATTGGAGCTCCCTTTCCCTGATCCGTGCCGTCATGGCCGGAGTTCGAGCCAAGGACGGGCGAACGGACATTTATCCGACAGCGGCCGGCAAATTTCCAGGGTTGGAAGGGCGGATGACTGCCGACCTTATCGTCTCAGCTTGGAGCCGAGAACGCTCAGCCCAAGCCAACGACCGTATCGTAGAGCAGCTTGAAGTTGAGCACCAGGATGAGCCCGGCGACCACCCAGGCCAGCACGGCAACGGCGCGGGAAATGGCGAAATTGCCCATCTTGCGCTTGTCCGAGACGAACTGCACCAGCGGTACGACAGCGAAGGGGAGCTGCATCGACAGGATTACCTGGCTGAAGACCAGCAACTGGCCGGTTCCCTTCTCGCCATAGAGCGCGGTGACCACCACCACCGGGATGATGGCGATGCCGCGCGTCAGCAGGCGGCGCGCCCATTGCGGGATGCGCAGCCGCAAGAACCCTTCCATCACGATCTGGCCGGCGAGCGTCGCCGTCACCGTCGAGTTCAGGCCGGAGGCGAGCAGCGCTACGGCAAACAGGATGGAAGCGATGCCGAGGCCAAGCAGCGGCGACAGAAGCTCGAAGGCCTGGCCGATCTCGGCAACGTCATGATGACCGGTGCCGTGGAACGCCACCGCCGACACGATCAGGATGGAAGCATTGACGAACAACGCCAGTATCAGCGCGATGGTCGAGTCGGTCGTCGCCCATTTGATGGCGTCGCGCTTACCGCGATCGGTGCGCTCATAGGCGCGGGTCTGCACGATCGAGGAATGCAGATAGAGATTGTGCGGCATCACCGTGGCGCCGATGATGCCGATGGCGATGTAGAGCATGGCCGGATTGGTGACGATCTCGGACGACGGCACGAACATCGCGTGCAGGATGGAGCCGACCGGCGGGGCGGCGGCAAAGATCTGAATGGCGAAGCAGCCGAAGATGATAATCAAAAGCGCTATGATGAAGGCCTCGAGGAAACGGAAGCCCTTGTTCATCAGCAGCAGCAGCAGGAAGGCATCGAGCGCGGTGATAATGGCGCCGCCGATCAGCGGAATCCCGAACAGCAGTTGCAAGGCGATCGCCGTGCCAATGACCTCGGCCAGGTCGCAGGCAATGATGGCCAATTCGCAAGCGACCCAAAGCATGAAATTGACCGGTCGCGGATAATAGGCGCGGCACGCCTGCGCAAGGTCGCGGCCGGTGGCGATGCCGAGCCGGGCGGCGAGTGCCTGCAGCAGGATCGCCATCAGGTTCGACAACATGATGATGAAAAGCAGCGTGTAGCCGAATTGGGCCCCGCCGGCGAGGTCGGTCGCCCAATTGCCCGGATCCATATAGCCGACCGAAACCATGTAGCCCGGCCCCATGAAGGCGAACAGCCGGCGAAGCCAGATCCCCGAGTGCGGCACCGCGATCGTTGCGTTGACTTCGCGAAGGCTGGGCTGCTCGTCGTCCTCCGGGCGGGCAAATCGCCACATGGACCGGGGGGCTGAGGTGGCTTCGGCTTCCGACATGAAATGGCTTTCCGCTGGAACGATCGATGTTGTCTCCTTATCTATGCCACGGCTGAACATTATGCAATATGCTATATTTCATTGTCTGAGCTTTTTCTTGTGGCCGCTTGGCCGTGCGGCCGGAACGGCAGTGAACGCCGGTTGCGCCGGCCACCGAATGGAAATAAACGGCCAGAACCAATAGGGTTCCGTGTTATGACCGCAATGTCGATTCAAACTGCCGGGAGGAGCGCGTATTGGCGCTGAAGAAAAGACCGGTTCCTCGCGAAAAGCCGCTGCCTGACGCAGAAATCCACTCGGAAGGCTTCAGGCAGACGCGTGAAGCGCGCCGCAGCGCGCTGGTCGAGGATTATGTCGAGCTCATCGCCGACCTGATCGAGGATGGCAACGAGGCGCGCCAGGTCGATATCGCGGCACGGCTCGGCGTCGCTCAGCCGACGGTGGCGAAAATGCTGACGCGGCTGTGCGCCGACGGGCTGGTCTCCCGGAAGCCTTATCGCGGCGTGTTCCTGACCGATGCCGGCCGCAAGGTTGCGGAAGAGAGCCGCATTCGCCACCAGACCGTCGAGGCCTTCCTGCGCTCGCTCGGGGTCAGCGCCGAGACGGCGCGCATCGACGCCGAGGGCATCGAGCATCATGTCAGCGCCGAGACGCTCGAAGCCTTTCGCAAGGCAATAATCGCCGCCCGCTGAAAAGCACGGCCAGCGTATCTCTTCGCGCGACTCTCGCTTCCCATGAGCAGGGTGAACGGCACAGACCTTGCGATGTCTCGGCCAGAGCAGGCAAGCGTCAGCAAGCATTGCTTGTTCGCACGAAAAATACTGTGACTTGGCGTAACCGTTGAGATAATTGTTGTCGTGTCCGATCGAACCGGGACACGGCCCGATCGGCCGGAAAATTGCATCACGGGGGTTGCCATGCTCTGGAAGGGCCGTCGTCAGAGTGACAATGTCGAGGACGAGCGCGGCCAGAGCGGCGGGCTTGGCGGCGGGCCGGGGCAGTTTCGCATCCCGATCGGCGGTCGCGCCGGCGGCGGCGGCATGTCGGGCATTATCATCGTAGGGTTGATTTTCCTGGCAGGGTGGTATTTCGGCTTCGACCCGAGTCAGATCCTCGATAACAGCGGCTTGCAGCCCGGCGGCGGCCAGATCACCGACAATAGCGGCGAGCAAGACGGCGGCACCGGTGCGCCGGCATCCGACGAGATGAAGCAGTTCGTGTCGACCGTGCTGGCCGAGACCGAGGATACCTGGACTGGTATTTTCCAGTCCGAGGGCCTGACCTATCAAGATCCAAAACTGGTCCTGTTCAGCGGCCAGATTCGCTCCGCCTGCGGTTCTGCCTCGTCAGCGGCCGGACCATTCTACTGTCCCAACGATCGCAAGGTCTATCTCGACACCACCTTCTTCCAGCAACTCGATCAGCAGTTCGGTGCCTCAGGCGATTTCGCACAGGCCTATGTGATTGCGCATGAGGTCGGCCATCACGTGCAGAACCTGGTCGGCATCCTGCCCAAATTCAACCAGATGCGGCAGAGCATGGGCGAAGCGGACGCCAACCACATGTCGGTGCAGGTCGAGCTCCAGGCCGACTGCTTTGCCGGCATTTGGGCACATTTCACCGGCCAGAAGGGCATTTTGGAGCAGGGCGACATGGCGGAGGCACTGAACGCCGCCAAGCAGATCGGCGACGACACGCTGCAGAAGAAGATGCAGGGCTACGTCGTGCCGGAAAGCTTCAACCACGGAACGTCGCAGCAGCGGCAGACCTGGCTGGCGCGCGGCTTCCAGAACGGCAAGCTTTCGGACTGCGACACGTTCAACAACCCGATCTGAACCGCCGGTTTTCTCGCTAATCCGAGAGACTGGATCGCAGTCAGGGGATGTCAGGATGAAAGCACTCGGCCCGTTCCCTCATTGTTCCCAGCGATGTGCTCGCCTATAAGGTGTGTTCCCGTTCGCTCGGGCGGCCCGAGGAGATATACCATCATGATAGACCCCAAAACCGCCAGGCGGGGCCTTGCGCTTGTTTTCACCACCCTGCTGCTCGACATCATCGGCTTCGGCATCATCATGCCGGTGCTGCCGGCCTATCTCAGGGAATTGACCGGCGTCGGCATCAGTGAGGCGGCTATCGAGGGCGGCTGGCTGTTCTTCGTCTATGCGGCGATGCAGTTCGTTTTCGCACCAGTGATGGGCGGGTTGAGCGACCGGTTCGGGCGGCGGCCAATTCTGCTCGCCTCGGTGCTGACGTTCGCTATCGACAATCTGATCTGCGCTATCGCCTGGTCCTATCCGATGCTGTTCATCGGCCGCGTGCTGGCCGGCATTTCCGGCGCCAGTTATTCCACGACATCGGCGTTCATTGCCGACATCTCGACCGACGAAAATCGTGCGAAGAATTTCGGGCTGCTCGGCATTGCTTTCGGCGTCGGCTTCGTCATAGGGCCGGTTCTGGGCGGGTTGCTCGGCACGTTCGGGCCGCGTGTGCCGTTCTATTTCGCTGCCGGGCTTGCTTTCGCAAACTTTCTGATCGCGCTGTTTCTGTTGCCGGAAACACTTGATAACAAGCACCGTCGCCGCTTCGAGTGGAAACGCGCGAACCCGGTCGGCACGCTCGTCCAGATGCGCAACTACGAAGGTATCGGCTGGATCGGACTTGTCTTCTTTCTGATGACGCTGGGGCACATGATGTATCCTGCGGTCTGGTCGTTCGTCTCCAGTTATCGCTATGGCTGGAGCGAACAACAGATCGGCTTCTCGCTCGGCGCTTTCGGCCTGTGCGGGGCGATCGTCATGGCGACAGTCCTGCCGCGCGTGATCCCTAAGCTTGGCGAGTGGAAGACGGCGGTAATCGGTCTGGCATTTACCGCACTCAGCGCCTTCGGCTACGCCTTCGCGTCACAAGGCTGGATGATCTATGCAGTGATCGTCGTTGGATGTCTCGAGGCGTTGGCCGACCCGCCGCTCAGAAGCCTGGCGGCCGCCAAGGTGCCACCTTCCGCCCAGGGCGAACTCCAGGGCGCGATGACCTCGATCTTCTCGATCACCTCGATCATCACGCCGCTGCTTTATACGGCGATCTTTTCCTGGTTCACGGGGCCGAGCGCGCCGGTGGTTTTCGGCGGTGCCCCGTATCTGCTCGGCGCGATTTTCCTCACGCTGGCGCTCGTCGTCTTCGTCACCAGGGTGGCCAAGCCGACGCCGAAGGAAGTCAAACGCATGCACGCGCAGGAAGCGGTGACAGACGGGGCTTGATCGGCGCCGGGAGCCCGGCCGGCGCCGTCAATCAAATCCGTTTTTACGCATGCGCTAAACACGCTCGGCCAGTGCCGGCTCGCCGCGCTTTTCGCGGATGAGATTGACGAAGCGGCGAAACAGATAGTGCGAATCCTGCGGGCCGGGCGAGGCTTCGGGATGATGCTGGACCGAGAAGACCGGCCTGCCGGTGAGCGCAATGCCGCAATTCGAACCGTCGAACAGCGAGACATGCGTTTCCTCGACGCCGCTCGGCAATGAGTCGGCGTCGACGGCAAAGCCATGGTTCATCGAGACGATTTCGACCTTGCCGGTGGTGTGATCCTTGACGGGATGATTGGCGCCGTGGTGGCCCTGATGCATTTTTGCGGTCTTGCCGCCCAGCGCCAGCGCCAGCATCTGGTGGCCGAGGCAGATGCCGAAAAGCGGGATTTCGGTCTTCAACAGATCCTGGATGACCGGAACGGCGTAGTCGCCGGTGGCTTCCGGATCGCCAGGGCCGTTGGATAGAAAAATGCCGTCGGGCCGCATCGCCAGGATCTCCTCGGCGCCGGTTTTTGCCGGCACCACAGTGACCTTGGCGCCGAGGCCGGCCAGCAGGCGCAATATGTTGCGCTTGACGCCGTAGTCGACGGCAACGACGTGCATCGACGGATCAGCCTGTTCGCCAAAGCCCTCGTTCCAGACCCAGGGCGTCTCGCGCCAGACCGAGGACTGGCCGGAGGTCACCTCCTTGGCGAGATCAAGCCCGATGAGCCCTGACCATGCGGCGGCGCGGCGCTTGAGGTCATCGACGTCGAAGATACCGTCGGGCGCGTGCGCGATGACGGCATTGGGCATGCCCTTTTCGCGGATCAGCGCGGTCAGCGCCCGCGTGTCGATGCCTGAAAGTGCGACGATGCCGCGCTTCTTCAGCCACTGGTCGAGACCGGTTCCGGCGCGGTAATTCGACGGGTTGGTGACATCGGCCTTGAACACGGCGCCGACCGCGCCGGCGCGGGCCAGCGGGTTGAGGTCCTCGATGTCTTCGTCATTGGTGCCGATATTGCCGATATGCGGAAAGGTGAAAGTGACGATCTGGCCGGCATAGGATGGGTCGGTGAGTATCTCCTGGTAGCCGGTCAGCGCGGTGTTGAAGCAGACCTCGGCGACGGCGGAGCCGGTGGCGCCCAGACCGCGGCCCTCTATGACAGTGCCGTCGGCCAGCACCAGCAGGGCTGTCGGCCTCTCGCTGGCCCAAGGGGGGGTCGACGCGGCTGTCATCGTTGCCATGGCGGCACTCCTAAAGGTCGCGCCCTCAGTCGGCGCAACAAAAGGCGCGAAGCGGCGATCTCACAGCCTCGGCGCGCTAAGTTTTCATTTGTGCCTGTCGTTGCCCAAAACCGCTACGCATTTTTGGGCGACGTGCACTAGAATTCAATTCATGCAAGGCCCAGTACATAGGGGAAGGCGCCAAGGCGGTCAATGATGCCGCGCCGTGCGTGCCTGGATTTATTTCGTCGAATAATATCAGCGGTTTGCCGGACGCTATCGAATTTGCCTTGAGCTATCGGCACGACTATTGTCCGCGGCATTCGAAGGAGAAAGCACCATGCGAGGCAAAATCGCCGAATCCCTGAAGAGTGCGATGAAGGCGCAGGACAAGCGCCGGCTGCCGACATTGCGGCTGATCCAGGCGGCCATTCATGATCGCGACATCGCCAATCGCGGCGCCGGCAAGGAGCCGGCCAGCGACGACGAAATCCTGCAGATCCTGGCCAAGATGGTGAAGCAGCGCGAAGAGTCGGCCAAGGCGTTCGATGACGGCAAGCGGCCGGAGCTTGCAGCGCAGGAGCGCGACGAGATGGCCATCATCCGCGACTTCCTGCCGACGCAACTGGGTCAGGCCGAGACGGAAAGCGCCGTCCGTTCCGCCATCGCCGAGACCGGCGCCAGCGGCGTCAAGGATATGGGCAAGGTGATGGCGGCGCTCAAGGAGAAATACGCCGGTCAGATGGATTTTTCCAAGGCGAGCGGCATCGTCAAGAGCCTGCTTCAGTAAGCTGCCGAAGGCCCTTGCCGTCGCGCCCGCAATCCGGCAGCCAAAAGCTCGCGCCCGTGATCGAACTCGTCAAACCGGCGCTTGAACACCTGCCGTCCTACAAGGCGGCCCTCGAGCGCGGCTGGTCGCCGGACAATGTGCGGCTGCTCGACACGACGCGCGAGCAGCTTGCGGCTATCGAAAAGGATCCAGCGACTTTCCTTGGCGATCTCGACGATTCCGATGGCAAGGGACCGCCGATCACCTTGCCCGACGGTTCGACAGTGCCGCGGCTGCCCGGATTCCGGCGCTGGATCTGGGACGGGGAAGTCGCAGGCTCAATCGGCCTGCGCTGGCAGCACGGCACCGCGGCGCTGCCGTCGCATGTGCTCGGCCACATCGGCTATGCGGTGGTGCCGTGGAAACGGGGACGCGGCTATGCGACCGAGGCGCTGCGGCTGATGCTGGTGGAGGCGAGGGCGGTTGGCCTGCCCTTCGTCGAAATCACCTGCAAGCCTCACAATGTGCCCTCGCAGAAGGTCGTTCTGGCCAATGGCGGCCGGCTCGTCGGGCGTTTCTTCGAGGACGCTGCCTATGGCGGCGCGGAAAGCCTGCGCTACCGGATCGATCTGTAGCCCTATTCGGCGGCAGCCGGCAGCGGCGGCGCAGCCCGGCTTCGCCATTCCCAGACATGCGAGGCAAGCGCAACCGCGACCGCGACCAGCATGGCGATCGCGCCAACCACCGGCAGGCTGCGATAGCCATAGCCGGCATTGAGCATCGCCGCGCCGAGCGATGCGGCGAGCGCGATGCCGACATTGAAGCCCGACGGGATGAGCGACGAGGCAAGGTTGGAGGCGTCTGCGGTCCAGGTCAGGATGCGGGTCTGGATCGGCGTGCCGATGGCAAAGTTGAGGCCGCCCCAGACGAAGATCGCTATCACCATCGGCAGCGGGTAAGGGCTGACAGCGTAGATCAAGGCGAGCATTGCCGCCTGTAGGAAAAGCATGGCGATGAGCGACGGCATCAGCTTCCAGTCGGCGAGCCGCCCGCCGACGAAGACGCCGATCGTTGCGCCGACCCCATTGAGCAAGAGCACCCAAGGTATCCATTTCTCGTCGAGGCCTGTGACCTCAAGCAGCGTCGGCGTGATGTAGGTGAACAGGCCGAACTGGCCGATCATCAGCATCAGCATAATAATGAGCGAGGTCCAGACCTGCTGGCGTGCGAGCACGCGGACCTCGCTTCCAAGGCTCGCCGACGGGCTCGACGATCCCGTCTTGCGCGGCAGCAGGGCGCCGATTGCCGTGAAGGCCACCACACCGAGCGCGCACATCACCCAGAATGTCGCACGCCATCCCCAGATGTTGCCGATTGCCGTGCCGGCCGGAACGCCGATTACGTTCGATACGGTGAGGCCGGACAGGATCAGCGCCACCGCCATGCCGCGCTGGTCTTCGCGCACGAGGCCGACGGCCACCACCATGGCAACGCCGAAATAGGCGCCATGCGCCACGGCCACCGCTATCCGCAACAGCAGCATCGAAGCGAAGTCGGGCGCCAGCGCGCAGGCGGCCTGGCCGATGGTGAAGGCTGCAGTCAGTCCAAGCAGCAGGGCCTTGCGGGAGAACCTTTTGGTGGCGAGCGCCAGCAGCGGGCCGCCGACTGCAATGCCGCCGGCATAGCCGGAAACGAGATAGCCGGCGGTCGGGATCGCGACGCCAAGGCCCTCCGCCACCTGCGGCAGCACGCCGGCGATGACGAATTCGGTGGTGCCGAAGGCGAAGGCGGCAATGAACAGGGCAATGAGGGGGAGCATGGCGGAAAGGCGATCCTCGGATAAGGTCGCCTCAAACCACGGATGAGGGCAGCGGGCAATCCAGAAATTGTCGACGCCGCTTTAGCCTTTCTTGATCGCCGGTCAGGCGCCCGCCGCGGAGGCAAGAGCTAGGCGGCTGCCTTCCTTCCATAAGGAATTTTCAGCCACGCTCGCTCGTGAAGATAGTAGAGCAGCGACTTGGTGACGACCTCGGTCAGGCCGATGGCCGCGGCGAGCTTGATGCTTCCGGTCACGACGAGCGAAATGATCATCGTGTCGATGGTGCCGGTGACGCGCCAGGAAAGCGCTTTGGCGAAGCTGCGGGAATGGGTGTCCATCGACTTTCCTTCCGGTAGATGCGGCGATCTTTAGCCGACAGACAGGAGGTGGCGCAAAGATAATTTTTGCGCATTGGCCAACAGCAATTTTCTAGGCGATGTTCTGAAGCTACCCGGCCTGTGGATGCAATCTATCCGGCCTTCAGCCGCGAACCGGTGAGCAGGCCGCGCTCTTCAAGTACGGGATAGGCCATCGAGGCGAGCAGCGAGTTGATCTGCTTGAGGTCGCGAATGGTGTCGAGATGGATCGAACTGGTCTCGACGCTCTTGGGGGTGCCGTCGCGCAGCCGCACGAAATGGCTCTGGCTGGTTTCCTTCTCGCGGTCGCGCAGCCGGTCCTTTTCCAGCACCAACTGGCGAGCGGTCTCCGGATCGCGGGATACCAGCACGTTGAAGGCAAGCCTGGCATTGGCAAGCACCAAGCCATGGAAGGCGCAAAGCTCACGCCAGCCTTCCGGCGTGAACTCCAGCCCGCGCTCGAATTTCTTCTTCACGTGGACCAGCATGTTGCGCACGATGATGTCGCCGACCTGCTCCAGCTTGACGCAGGCGCCGATCAGCTCCTGGCAACGCAGCGCCTCGTCCTCGCTCAACGGGTTCTTGGTGACCTTGGCCAGATAGAGCTTGATCGCAGCGTGCTTCCTGTCGACACGGTCGTCGAGTGCGGCCAACGCGCCGATCTTGTCGGCATCGGCGCTCTCATAGAGCTCGATGATCCGTTTCAGCATGATCTCGACCGTTTCGCAGACCCGCACCACCTCGCGGGTGGCGTTGGCCAATGCCTGGCTCGGCACGTCGAGCGCACTTTCGTTGAGCGCCGAAAGCTCGACGACGTCGAGCGCGTTGGCGGCCTGGGGCTTGGTGCCCAACGCCACGATCCTTTCCGAGGCGCGATAGACCAGGCTTGCCAGCGGTAGGCCGGCGATCAGGATCAGGATGTTGAAGACAATGTGGGCATTGACGATCTGCTCGGGCACCGTGCTGCCCAAGAAGGCGACCGGCGGCTTGAACGTCAGGAACAGGATCAGCATGATCAGCGAACCCATGCCGCGCATCAGGAGATTGCCGATCGGCACGATACGAACGCCGGGTTCTGCGTTGCGGGTTAGAAGCGGCGCAATGATCGAAGAGCCGAGATTGACACCGAGCACCAGCACGATGCCGAGTTCAGGCGGGATGAAGCCGCGGCCGGCCAGCGTCACCATCAGCAGCACCGCGGCGATCGAGGAATGGAACAGCCAGGTGACCAACGCCGCCAGAAGATAGGCGGTGACCGGATCGCCGGAGAAGTAATCGACGATGAGCGGCATCAGCGTGCTCTGGCGCAGTGGCTCCGACGCCTGGCCGATCATCTCCAGCGACAGAAGCAGCAGGCCGATGCCGACCAGGATGCGGCCGAACTGGCGCCAGTCGCGCCGCTCGGTGGCCATGAACATGACGGTGCCGGCGACCAGGCAGATCGGCACCAGCAGCGACAGATCGAAGGTGAGCAGCTTGACCACCAGTGCCGAGCCGATCTCGGCGCCGCGCACCGCAAGCTGGCCCGACATGCCGCTGACAATACCGGAGCCGGCGAATGAGCCGACCAGCAAGGTGACGGCGGTCGAGCTTTGCAGCGCGACAGCCAGGCCGCAGCCGGCCAGAACCGCCATGAACGGATTGCGCATTGTGGCGCGCAGTTTGTGGCGCAGCACATCGCCATAGGCGCGCTCGACGCCGGTCTTCACCAAACGGGTGGCAAACAGCATCAATGCGACCGCACCGGCAAGGTGCAGCAAAACGACGGAGCCACTCATGCCCGACCCCGCAACGCGACAGGTGCCAGCGACGCGGGCGCGGTGAAGTCAAAGGGGCAAAAGTGGGCGCGAATCGTGGACATTGCAGAGGTTGATATTACTCCGATTTATTTTAGCCGAATAATAAATTTTGCCCGGTTCGGACGCGTGCTGCCACGCGACGGGGCGTGTCGGAAATGGATGGCTGACAAAATGGTTGCATAGCCTGCGGGGTTGCGGAGGGTCATGCGTCCATTCTCGGACGGTCGCTTTAAAGGTAGCGCTGAATTAGTCGTTCTAAATGCAAGAAATCATTACGAAAACGTAATCTCGGTGTTCAGTTTCGGTTCATCCTTCCGGCTCTATTCCGTAGGCATCGACAACCAAGGGGTACCCGCCATGAAACGTATCGTTCTTTCCGCCATTGCCTTCTCGATGCTGGCCGCAACCACCTGGCAGGGCCAGGCTGCACCTCTGAACACACCAAACGCGCCGCAGTCGAACTACAGCCAGGTCGACTGGCAAAGGCCCGGCAGGCATGTCGACGTGAACAAGCGCGTCGTAGTGAAGAAAAAGATCGTCGTGAAGCGCAGCCATTGGCGCAACGGCCAGAGATATTCCAGCTGGAAGCGTCACCAGCCGATCCGCGACTATCGCCACTATGGCCTGCGCCGTCCGGGTCCCGGGCAGGAATGGATCCGGGTCGGCAACGACTATCTGCTGGTCAGCGTTCTCTCCGGCCTGATCTTCGGCGCCATCGCCGCGCAGTGACCGCGGAACGGCTGACCGCGCTGCGTCGGTTTAGATCGAGAAGGCGGCCCGCGGGCCGCCTTCTCTTTTTGGCCTGTGAAAACCGGGTATGATCGCCATTAGGAGTCGTCGGGCTTCGCCCGTGTGATTATATGGAGGCCAAACGAGCCGTTCCCCATGCGCTTTCCGCCTGCTTTCCTCGACGAGATCCGCGACCGCGTGCCGATTTCTTCGGTGATCGGCCAGCGCGTCGCGTGGGACAGGAAGAAGACTAACGCGCCGCGCGGCGACTATTGGGCGTGCTGTCCCTTCCATGGCGAGAAGAGCCCGTCCTTCCACTGCGAGGACAAGAAGGGCCGCTACCATTGCTTCGGCTGCTCGGTTTCGGGCGACCATTTCAAGTTCCTGACCGAACTTGACGGGATGAGCTTTCCTGAAGCGGTCGAGAAGATCGCCGACATGGCCGGCGTGCCGATGCCGGTTCGCGATGCCCAGGAGGAGCGGCGCGAAAAGGAACGCGCCAGCCTGACTGACGTCATGGAGATGGCGACGGCGTTCTTCCAGGAACGGCTGCAGGGACCGGAAGGGGCAAAGGCCCGCGCCTATCTGCGCGACCGGGGGCTGACACCGGCGACGCAGCAGTCTTTCCGCCTCGGCTATGCCCCCGACAGCCGCAATGCGCTGAAGGAGCATCTTGCCGCCAAGGGTGTCCCCAAGGCCGACATCGAGGCGTGCGGGCTGGTGCGCCATGGCGACGACGTCCCGGTTTCCTATGATTGGTTCCGCGACCGCATCATGTTCCCGATCCCGGATTCCAGGGGCAAGATCATCGCCTTCGGAGGGCGGGCACTGGCGCCGGATGCGCTGGCCAAATATATGAACTCGCCCGATACGGAGCTCTTCCACAAGGGCAACGTGCTCTACAATTTCGCCCGTGCGCGGCAAGCACTGGGAAAGGGGGCGCTGGCCAAGGGCGGCACCGTCATTGCCGTCGAAGGCTACATGGATGTGATCGCGCTGGCGCAGGCCGGCTTCGAAAACGTGGTGGCGCCGCTCGGCACCGCGTTGACTGAAAACCAGCTCGAACTTCTATGGCGCATGGCTGGCGAGCCGGTGCTGTGCTTCGACGGCGACCAAGCCGGGTTGAAGGCAGCGTGGCGCGCCGCCGACATGGCGCTGCCGGTGGTCCAGGCAGGCCGCTCCGTGCGCTTCGCCCTGCTGCCGGAGGGCAAGGATCCCGACGATCTGGTCAAGGGTGACGGGCCGGATGCGTTCCGCGCCGTGCTTTCCGAGGCGCGGCCGCTGGCCGACCTCTTGTGGATGCGCGAGACCGCCGGCGGCATCTTCGACACGCCGGAACGGCGGGCGGAGCTCGAAAAGACGCTACGCGAACTGACCAGCCGCATCCGCGACGAGAGCCTTCGCTATCACTACCAACAGGAAATGCGCGAGCGCGTGCAGAGCTTCTTCGGTGCCCAGCGCGGACGCCAGGGACGTCAGGACGGACGGCCCGGTGAGCGCTTCCCGGGCAGGGTCTCAGCACCCGGCGGACAGTTTGCACGTGGCGGCGGTGCCGGTGGGCGCACCGCGATCACCGAAAGCCTCGGCCGCTCGGCGCTGGTCAAACGCGGCGGCGAGGGCATGTCGGTGCGCGAGGCGACGATCATTGCGGCCCTCGTCAACCATCCCGTGCTGATCGACGAGAATTTCGCCCATGTCGAGTTCCTCGATCTCGCCAATTCCGATCTGAAGCGGCTGCATGCGGCCATCCTCGACGCCATGGCGCACGATATGGCCAACAACCGCGAGGCTGTAATCGCGACGATCGAGCGGGCCGGCTGCGGTGAGATCTGGCAGCGCGCGGTGGCGCTGATCAAACGTGCGCGGCAATGGCCGGCGCTGGAAACGGCAGCACTCGACGATGCTCGCGATGCGTTCAGCCAAGCTCTCCACTTGCAGCGCAGCGCGCGCACCTTACATAAGGAGCTGAAGCAGGCGGAAGCAGCGCTCGCCAGCGATCCCACGGACGAAAATTACCGGCACCTGGTCGAAATCCAGGCGCAATTTCGTGATGTGCAGGCAACGGAAGCGCTGATCGAAGGGTTTGGCGTATCGTCGGGCAGAGCTGGGCGCGTTTAGATCGAAGCCTCCAGAAGACTGAAATGTAAGGACGTGCTTGCGCGTTGAATCAAGCGTGCGGTGCTCTAAGTCGGGTAATTGATTCGCTTTTTTCATGCGAATCATGCGAGAGGCGCTTGACCTTCCGGCAGAATGGCGGAATCAGGTCGATTCGAAACGTTAACCCGCCCCGGCATCGACGGGAATGCAGCGATGTAAGGTACTGATCACTGGACAGGCAGTCAGCTTGCCACAGATATCAGGGTTAATCTGGACTTAACGAGAGATGCAGTTACTGGCCCGGTAAAGCGCGTTCTGGAAGGAGCGCATCCAATTTGACCGGACCGGCAGCTTACGCGGCTTTGATACTCAGCCGCTTGGAGAAAATAAAGACTATGGCGACAAAAGAAAAGGAAGAAGTCGAGACCGAACGCGAGGCCGCGACCGATGGCCCTCTGCTCGACCTTTCCGACGATGCTGTCAAGAAGATGATCAAGGCCGCCAAGAAGCGCGGTTATGTCACCATGGACGAGCTGAATTCGGTGCTGCCCTCGGAGGAAGTGACCTCCGAGCAGATCGAGGACACGATGGCCATGCTTTCCGACATGGGCATCAACGTGGTCGAGGACGACGAGCAGGGCGAGGAGCCCGAAGCCGCCGACACCGCCGCTGATGCCGAGGAAGACGCCAACGAGCTCGCCGAGCAGACCGGCACCGCCGTCGCCGCCACCACGACCAAGAAAGAGCCGACCGACCGAACCGACGATCCGGTCCGCATGTATCTGCGCGAGATGGGCTCGGTGGAGCTTCTGTCGCGCGAGGGCGAAATCGCGATCGCCAAGCGCATCGAGGCCGGCCGCGAGACGATGATCGCGGGCCTTTGCGAAAGCCCGCTGACTTTCCAGGCCATCATCATCTGGCGTGACGAGCTCAACGAATCGAAGATCCTGCTGCGCGAGATCATCGACCTCGAGGCGACCTATGCCGGGCCGGAGGCCAAGCAGGCGCCGGTTGTCGAGCGTATCGAGGAAGCCAAGACCGAGGAAAAGTCGCGCCGTTCGCGCGAGGACGAGGACGACATCACCAATGTCGGCGGCGACACGCGTGGCCTGGTGGACGACGACGAGGAAGACGATGACGAGGCGAGCCTGTCGCTGGCGGCCATGGAAGCGGAACTGCGCCCGCAGGTGATGGAGACGCTCGACGTCATTGCCGACACCTACAAGAAACTGCGCAAGCTGCAGGACCAGCAGGTCGAGAACCGGCTGGCCGCCGCCGGCACGCTGTCGCCCAGTCAGGACCGCCGGCTGAAGGAATTGAAGGACCAACTGATCAAGGCGGTGAAGTCGCTGTCCTTGAACACGGCGCGCATCGAGGCGCTGGTCGAGCAGCTCTACGACATCAACAAGCGCCTGGTGCAGAACGAAGGCAAGCTGTTGCGGCTGGCCGAAAGCTATGGCGTGCGCCGCGAGGAATTCCTCAAGGAATATCAGGGCTCGGAGCTCGATCCGAACTGGACCCGCTCGATCGGCAATTTGACTTCGCGCGGCTGGAAGGAATTCACCAAGAACGAGAAGGACGCCATCCGCGACCTGCGCGCCGAGATCCAGAACCTCGCCACCGAGACGGCGATTTCGATCCAGGAATTCCGCAAGATCGTCAACCAGGTGCAGAAGGGCGAGCGCGAAGCCGCGATCGCCAAGAAGGAAATGGTCGAGGCCAATCTGCGCCTCGTCATCTCCATCGCCAAGAAATACACCAATCGCGGCCTGCAGTTCCTCGACCTGATCCAGGAAGGCAATATCGGCCTGATGAAGGCGGTCGACAAATTCGAATACCGCCGCGGCTACAAGTTCTCGACCTACGCGACGTGGTGGATCCGGCAGGCGATCACCCGTTCGATCGCCGACCAGGCGCGCACCATCCGCATTCCGGTGCACATGATCGAAACGATCAACAAGATCGTGCGCACCTCGCGCCAGATGCTGCATGAGATCGGCCGTGAGCCGACGCCGGAAGAACTGGCGGAAAAACTCGCAATGCCGCTGGAAAAAGTGCGCAAGGTGCTGAAGATCGCCAAGGAGCCGATCTCGCTCGAAACGCCGGTTGGCGACGAGGAGGATTCGCATCTCGGCGATTTCATCGAGGACAAGATGGCGATCCTGCCGATCGACGCGGCGATCCAGGCCAATTTGCGCGAGACGACGACGCGCGTGCTGGCCTCGCTGACGCCGCGCGAAGAGCGCGTGCTCAGAATGCGCTTCGGCATCGGCATGAACACCGACCACACGCTTGAAGAGGTCGGCCAGCAATTCTCGGTCACCCGCGAGCGCATCCGCCAGATCGAAGCCAAGGCGCTGCGCAAGCTCAAGCACCCGAGCCGGTCGCGCAAGCTCAGAAGCTTCCTCGACAGCTGAGGCCGGGTGACGGATAAGCAGTTTCAAGGGCGCCGGTGGCGCCCTTTTCCGTTTGGGCAGAGGCGATCACGATTGAACGCGCCGCTCTTGCGTGTCGTGCCCTACGAGAGGATAATTCCGCGACGGACGCATTCTCTGGGCGACAAACCCGGATGCCCGCCCCGGCGGTTGACGCCGTGCTCCGTGGCCCCGGAGGGAGGTGTGCCATGACAACTTACATCGTGCTGATCAACTGGACGGAACAAGGCGCCAAAAACGTGCGCGAGTCGCCGAAGCGGCTCGATGCCGCCAAGAAGATGCTGGGAGACATGGGCGGATCATTCAAGGCATTTTATCTCACCATGGGGGATTGCGACATGGTGGCGGTGCTCGAAGCGCCCGACGATGCCGTCTTGGCTCGTTTCTCGTTAATGCTGGCGACGGCTGGCAACGTCAGGACTCGGACGCTCAAGGCTTTCCCGGAGGATGCCTATCGCGAGATCATCACCTCGCTCGGGTGAGCCGCTGCTCCTGAAGCGCGTCGCGCTGAACGGCCCTTGCGACGCGCTTTAAGCTCTTCTTTTTATGCATGTCGTTATCGTAAAACCGCTGCGTACCCTTTGGGCGACCTGGATCAGCGAAACCGGCCATTCCGCCGGTATCGTGTCACGTTGCGGCGCAACGGCATTTCTCGGATAATCCGTGCGTGTCCTCTGGTGCCGTTTCGAAACATGGCCAAGCCTCTGCTGACTGTCTGGTACAATACGCGCTGTCCGGTCTGCGATGCCGGTATCAGCCGGCAGAAGCGGCGACTGATCGAGGCGGTCAAGGCCGGGCGGATCGAATTTCGCGACATCAATGCCGAACCGGCGGCGCTGGCCGGATACGGCATCGGGCTGGAGGACATCCGGCGCCGGCTGTATGCGATCGACGCCGACGGCAAATTGCTGGCCAGCGCCGATGTTGCCATTGCTGTATGGCGGACGACGCCCGGCGAAGGCTGGCTCGCAACGCTGTTCGGCAATCCCGGCGCACTGCCGTTGACGCGCTATGGCTATGATCGTTTCGCCGATCTGCTCTACGCCTGGAATCGGCGCAAAGGCCGCTGGTAACGATATTATTCGCTCCGCACCGAAAGGTCCGGAGATTGTTTCCAGGCCTTTCGCGTGCCCTGCTATCGAGCCGCGGGCTCGCAAAGCCAGCCAATGATGCAGCGCACCGCCGGCAGCACCAGCAGCAGCGTCGGAAAGGCCACCAGCCAGGACAGACCCCAAGCCGTCAGCCAAGTGGCCAGCATGTCGGGCTGGAAGCCAAGGCTTTTCAGTGTCGAGATGAACGACACGATGAACGTCATCAGCAACGACAGCACCAGCGGGCCGAGCACGGCGGCATAGCGCGCAGGCAGCTTACTGCGCGGGGTGTTCATGGTCATTTGGATTTCCCTGAAGCATCCGGTTCGTCGCCTTGCATCCATTCGCCGGTATTGTCGGCGTAACTGCCCGGAACGACCGGGGTGGATGCGTTGCTTCACGTCAGACGCTTACGGAGCGGCCTTCGGCCCTCATGCACCCTCTAGCTGCCCTCGCTGGCGAAATCAATCCTGCTGGTGCCATTTTCAGATACATCGTAAGATATATCTTGACTCGACCGTGGCGGGCACTTAGGTGAGATATATCGTAAGACATAACTCAAGGAGCAGACAATGCACAAAGACAATCATTTCGGGCGTCATCGTTTTGGCGAACATGCCGAGCGTGTTTTCATGCATATGGCCGGCAAATTCGGCGGACGCGGCGGCTTCGGCCCGTTCGGGCATGGCATGAGAGGCGGCGGACGCGGCGGGCCGGGCGACATGTTCCGCGCCGGGCGCATGCTGGCCGACGGCGACCTCAAGCTGATCACGCTGTCGCTGCTGGCCGAGGCGCCGCGGCACGGCTACGACATCATCAAGGCGCTGGAGGAGCGCACCAGCGGCTTCTACAGCCCGAGCCCCGGCGTGGTCTACCCGACGCTGACCTTCCTGGAAGAGGCCGGCTACGCCGTTTCTGCGGCGGAAGGCAACAAGAAGGTGTTTTCAATCACCGAGGCTGGGCAGGCGCACCTCAACGAAAATCGCGAGATGATCGACCACGTGCTCGAACATCTCGAGCGCTTCGGCCGCAAGATGGCGAAGGCGCGCGACTGGTTCGGCTGGAACGATGACGGCGACGGTGGCCGGCGCGGCCGCGGCCGCTCGGAAAAGCGCGACGAGTTTCGCGCCGTGCGCCACCGGCTGCGCGCCGCGCTCGGCGAGATCGTCGATGCGCCTGAAGCAAAGCAGGCCGAGGCAATCAGCATATTGGAAGCTGCCGCAGAGGCCTTGGAAGCGTTGTCGCGCGACTGATCTCTGGCTGCCAAGCCAGCTGCGGCCCTTGCCCGCTCGGCCAAGGACCGGTACTGAAAATCATCCTGCACCGCGCTATGTAGTGCAGGATGATTGCCGTTGGAGGATACCCCATGTCTTTTCTGAAGCGTCTTTTCGGCGGAGGCAACGAAGCCGCCGAGCCAAAGACAGCGGCGCCGGCAAAGCAGATCGAGCACAAGGGATTTTTGATCAGCGCCACGCCCTACAAGGCGGAGGGCCAGTACCAGACCTGCGGCGTGGTTTCGAAGGAGATCGACGGCGTGATGAAGGAGCACAAATTCATCCGCGCCGACCGCTTTGCCGGGCTTGATGACGCTGTCGACATCTCGATCAAAAAGGGCATCCAGCTGGTCGACGAGCAAGGCGAGAAGATCTTCGGATAGATCGGCTACTACAGCCTTGGGTCGATTGGCTCGCTTTCCAACGCCAGCACGGCGAAGACACACTCGTGAACCCGGCGTAGCGGCTGCTTGGCGACAAATCGCGTTAGCGCTTCGTGGCCAAGCGCGAACTCTCTGAGCGCCAGGCTGCGCTTGCCGGCCAGGCCGCGTTCTCGGAGGCGGACGAGATTGTCGGGCGCGTCATATTCGGGACCATAGATGATGCGCAAATATTCCGGGCCGCGGACCTTCAGCGCCGGCTGGATGAGCCCCTTCTTGCCACGGCTGACGAAGTCGCGTGGTTTGACCACCATGCCTTCGCCGCCTACGCCAGTCAGCGCTTCCCACCAGGCGACGGCCTCGGCACACGCGCTGCCGTCGGCCAGATCAACCATACGCCATCGAGTCGGCGTGACCACGCCGCCACGGGCAGCCAGACGGTCCGCGAGCGACATGTGCCAGACATGGTCCTGGTCAAACCAAACACGTCCCTCGCTGGCCAGCAGGTGGAAAGGCGCGGCCTTAAGGTCCTCGACGCCCGAAACTGGCCATACGTAGGGCGCCCAGGCGGTGGCGTATTTGGCTGCGCGGACGGCCCGGTCTTCAAGGCGTGCGTTCAGGGCGGCTGCATCGACGCCGCGCGCCATCGCACGGGCCAGCGCCTCGCTGCTGGCCTTGAGACCGGCGGCAGAGGATGTGGCCACAGGCGCATACTGGCTTTCGATCAGACTGCCGGCTTTGGCCGACCAAGGCATTATCTCGGAGTCCAGCAGCAGCCAGTCGCTGTTCAATTCCTTCCACAGATCCGCCGCGTCGACCTCGGTGCGAAGACGGGCGAGCAGGTCCTCCGTCATGGCACTGTCATTGAAAAAGGAGCGTCCGGTGCGGGTCCAGATTGCGCCGGTTTCGTCGCCAGGGACCCCGAAGCGGCTGCGTGCCGCCTGCGCGTTCCGGCAGAGCGCGATCACTGCCCGCGAACCCATGTGCTTCTCCTCGCACACGATCTGCGCAACGCCGCGCTCGCGGAAGTAAGCGAAGGCATCCTCCGGACGTTCCAGCCAGCCGTCCTGGCTGCTGGTCTCGGACGGCGACATGGTCGGCGGCAGATAGATCAGCCATTGCGGCGAGAGCGCGAAGCGGCTCATCACCTCCAGTGCTGCCGACGCGTTCTCCTCGGCCACGACAATCCGGCCCCTCAGTCCGGTCTCGATCCAACGGCGACCGGAGACATCCTGATAATCGAGCACGCCGTCGGCGTCGGCCTGTGCCGATTTACCGGGACCGGACCCGCCCAGCGGACGTATCGGCTCCGACCAGGTCTGGATTGCCGGCACCTCGACCAGTTCGCGTTCCGGCCAGCGCAAGGCCGTCAGCTTGCCGCCGAATACGCATCCGGTGTCGATGCACAGGGTGCTGTTGACCCATTCGGCCGATAGCGTGGGCGTATGTCCATAGATAATGGCCGTCTTGCCACGATAGGCCGCGGCCCAGTCGGCACGGACGGGCAGCCCGAACTCGTCGGTCTCGCCTGTGGTCTCGCCGTACAGAGCGAACTCGCGCACAGCGCCGGAACCGCGTCCGATCATCTCTTCCTTGAGGCCGGCATGGGCGACGGCGAGGCCTCCGCCATCGAGCCAGACATGGCTGCGCAGGCCGTCGAGAAAGGCCGGCAGCGCCTCGCGCAGGCCTCGGTCCTGTGCATTTAGCTGATCGACGGTCTGCTGGAGGCCGTGAGCGACCGTGACCTTGCGGCCTTCCAGCCAGCGGCTGAGTTTGCGTTCATGGTTGCCCTGGACACAGTATGCGGTTCCAGCCGCGACCATGCTCATGGCAATGCGCAGCACGTCGGGCGAGTTGGGGCCGCGATCGACGAGGTCGCCGACAAAGACGATCTTGCGGCCCTCTGGTGGGACCACGGTGACCGTTCGGTCGCCCTGATGCTCAGACCAGACGATGCTGTAGCCCAATCGAGCGAGCAGGATATGAAGCTCATCCGAACAGCCGTGGATGTCGCCAATGATATCGAACGGGCCATGGTCGTCGCGCTTATCGGTCCACAGCGGCTGTCGCGACACCTCGGCCGCGTCGATGCTGGCCTCGCTGGTAAGCTTCCAGACTTGGCGGAAGCCCTCGCGTTGGAGGCCGCCAAGACCCTTGCGGATCTCGGTTGTCATGCGCTGGGCGACCCCGGCGCCAAACGGCCGGTCGACTCGCACCGCATTGCGTGCGACGCACACCTCGACGCCTGGATTGAGGACCACGGCGACGGGCAAAGCGTGCCACTTGCGCGCCAGCTCAATCCAGGCCTTGCGGTCGGCGGCTCGCACATTGGTGGCGTCGATGACGGCCAGCCTGCGGTGTTTAAGCCGTTTGCCGGCTATTTCGCGAACCAGATCGAAGGCATCCGCAGAGACGTCCTGGTCGGTTTCGTCGTCGGAGATCAGCGCCCGGCACTGGTCCGAGGAGATAATCTCGGTCGTCAGGAAATGCTTGGCGGCGAAAGTCGACTTGCCCGATCCGGTCGAGCCGATCAGCACGACGAGGGCGAAGTCAGGAATGGTGAGGTTGGTCTTATCGGGTTCTCTCATCGGGTGAACACCGCCATCTGTGTGGGGGCGCCGAGGGTCGGGTCCTCGGCTCCGATACCGCTGAAGGTGGCTGCATAGCCATAGATCTCGCCGATTTTGGCCGCCCAGGCTTGGAACTGAGCCCGGCTCCATTCGAAACGGTGATCGGGATGGCGAAATGCGCCAGGGACCAATCTTGGAAACAGAGCGTTGTAGTCCGCATTCGGAGTGGTCACGATGACGGATTTGGGCGCCGTCTCACCGAAAACGATGCGTTCGACCAGGGGCAGCCTGTCCTCGTCGAGATGCTCGATGACCTCGACCAGAACGGCGACGTCGGCTGCGGCCCAACGGCTGTCCCGGTAGGTCAGCGATCCATGCAGCAGCGTGACCCGGCCTTCGGGCGGCCCGCCTAATTCGTTCAGCTTGAGACGCTTTGCGGCCCATTCCAGTTCGCGTACCGCCGGATCCAGCCCGAACAGCTTATGAACCCATCGCTCGCGCACGAGCCGACCGAGCAGCTTGCCTTCGCCGCATCCTAAATCTGCAATCGAGGTTGACCCCGTCGCCTGAATGGCCTGGACTACAGCTTCCATGCGCAGATCGTTGAGCCGGATCGGCGTCTCCAGCGCTTCCTCGGGCGTAACGCGCAGCTCGGCAGGTTGTGCCTCGCCAGCCGTCTCGGGAGCCAGCCGCTCCAGGGCGATGCGGGCCAAAGCCCGGCGATTGCCAAGGTAGCGGCGCACGATAAGGTCTTTGGCCGGATGGTTTTCCAGCCAGCCCTCTCCCTTGGACAGCAGCTTGTCGATCTCTGCTTCGCCGACCCAGTAATGCTTGGCATCGTCCATCACCGGGATCAGCACATAGAGGTGATTCAACAAGGCGCGGAGCCGACCCGTGCCGGTCAGCTTCAGATGGCCGTATTGGGGCTCGCCTGCAGCACCCCCGATTCCTTCGATTGGCGTCAGATCGACTGTCCAGCCCAAGGGTTCGAACAAACTTCGAACCAGAACCTCACCGCCGCGCATTGGCAGTGGCGTAACCACGGCTTCCAGCGGCAGTTCGCTGTCGGCCAGTTCCTGGCGCTCCTTCGATATACCGGTCATCGCCGTCCGCAACATTTTGTTCAGCGCCACCGACAGGAAGGATGATGCTGCGTAAGGCCGGTCGTTCACATATTGGTCGAGCAGGCCTTCTGCCTGGCCCTTGCCCCGCACCAGTCCCACAGGATCGACATCGAGCAGGAGTGCAGCCTCGCAACGCTCTTCGGTTGCCTCGGGATAGAACAGCCACGCCTTGCCGAAAGACAGGTCGGTCTCGTGCAGGCGATCCGGATGCTTGTGCAGCAAGAAACCGAGATCGGTGGCCGGACGGTGCGTTGTGGCAACGGAAAGGAACATCCGCGACCGATAGCGCAGACAAGCGGAATAACCAATGGCGGTTGTGTGGCCCACCACAATAGGTTGTCGCCAACGATAACAAGGGCAGGCGCCGGGCGCCTGCCCTTGTACAATTCAGACGATGCTGACGCTTTTACGCCGCGGTGGCGACGCGCTCGGCATTACCGGTCGCGGCTACAATGGCGTCGACCTTGGTCGAGGCCTTGGCCAGCGCTGCTGCCACCGCATCGGCGCCCATGCCGACCCCTTCGATGCGGATGACCTCGACATCGGTCATGCCGAGGAAGCCAAGCACGCTGCGCAGGTAGGGAATGGCGTGATCGAACTGCACGGCCGCACCTTCGGAATAGATGCCGCCCGAAGCCAGTACGATGTAGACCTTCTTGCCGGTGACGAGCCCCTTGGGGCCGTTCTCGCCATAGGCAAAGCTCTTGCCGGAACGGGCAATGTGATCGACCCAGGACTTCAGCGTCGAGGAGATGTTGAAGTTGATGAAGCCGGTGGCGAGAATCACCGTATCGGCCGCGAATAGTTCATCCAGCACGACATCGGAGACGCCAACGACTTCAGCCTGGCGTGAGGTGCGCGCTTCGGCCGGCGTGTAGATGCCGGTCGCATAATCGGCATCGATGTGCGGCAACGGATTGGCGACGAGGTCGCGCACGACAAGCGTGTTCGACGGATCGGCGGCAACAAGCTTTTCAGCGAATTCAGTAGCAATTCGGGTCGAGTGCGAGGCAGCGCCGCGCGGGCTCGATGTGACAAGAAGGATGGACATAATGGGGTCTCCAGGGTTGGATTAAAATCTCCTGGCAAATATGTGTGCGCAGACCCATTTGAAAAACTGGTGTATTTTGTATATTATCCATCTAAAATGTGGATTGAACGATGCAACCGAACCCGACGCTTGACCAACTGCAGATCCTGGTTGCGGTGGCCGAGACCGGCAGCTTCTCGGCCGCCGGGCGCAAATTGAATCGCGCGCAATCGGTGATCAGCTACGCCATCGCCAACCTCGAAGCGCAGCTCGGGCTGAAGCTGTTCGAGCGCGAGGGCACGCGTGAACCGCAACTGACCGATGTCGGCAAGGCGACGCTGGAAGATGCGCGGCGCATGGTCGGCGTGCTGCAACGCATCCGCTCGCGTGTCGACGGATACCGGCAGGGATTGGAGGCGGAAGTTACGCTGTCGGTCGACGTGACGCTACCGTCGCCGGTTCTGGTTCGGGTGCTAAAGGCATTCGAGGCGCAGTTCCCGGCCGTGACGCTGCGTCTCCATATCGGCTCGCTTGGCCTTATCCTCGATCATGTTGTCGGCGGACAGGCCGATCTCGGCATCGGGGGGCTTCTGGGTGAGACGGACGTGAATCTGCTTCGCATCGGCTTCTTCTCCCTGGTGCCAGCCGCAGCGCCTGATCACCCCCTGGCGCTGCTGCCGAGACCAGTGGCGCTAGAGGATGTCCGCGAACACATCCAACTGGTCGTCTCGGACCAGTCCGAGCGTACGCGCGGGCGTGACTATGGCGTCTTCGCCTACCGCACCTGGCGGCTGACGGATGTGCGCACCAAGCACGTGCTGATGCGCGAGGGGCTGGGCTGGGGCGGGCTGCCGCGATGGCTGATTGCCGATGATCTGGCGACCGGCCGGCTCGTCGAACTCGATCTCGAGCCTTACAGCGAAGTCCGCTCGCCGCTCTATGCCATGCACCGCGCCGATCGCAGCCCGAAACCGGCGGCCGCCTGGCTGATCGACCAGTTCAAGCGCCAGCTAGGCTGTTTCAACGAGTTCGAACCGGGTGAGATACCTGAGGAGCAGCCGGAGACAGGCCGTCGATCAGCGCCATGAGAACGGCGCGATAGTCCTCGATCGATGCTCCAGTTTCGATGGCGAGCGCTGCGCGGTCGAAGGCGGCTGCGAGCAAAGCGGTCAGTGCTTCCACAGGCAGTCTCGTCATGGAGTGCGAGCGCATCGCGGCAACAAGGCCTTCGCGCAGCGAACGGTTGCCATGGCGATTGTCGATCGCATCCATGGCGGCGCGGCCCAGCACGGCCGGGCCATCAAGCAGCAAGAGCCGCGTACGGCCGGGCGCACGCATGGCAGCCAGATAGGCATCCGAGCCGGCAATCAGCGCATCGCGGGCAAATAGCGAAGGCGGCGACGCGCGTTCGATCTCTTCCGAGACGGCTTGCGCCTCCTGTTCGACCACAGCGGCAAACAACGCCTGCTTGTCGGCAAAGTGATGATAGAGCGCGCCGCGCGTGACGCCGGCAGCGGCGGCGATCTCGGGTGTGCCGGTCTCGGCATAGGACTTTTGGGTGAACAGTTTGCGAGCCGCGGCGATGAGCTCGGCGCGTGTCGCGGCGGTGCGATCACGGTTGGAGCGACGAGCGGATCCTTGTTGCATACATGCAGCCTGTATGTTAATTCCATTTACCTGCAGACTGTATGTTATTTGCCGGGAGAAGGAAAGATGAGGACGACGAGCTATTATCCGGTGCTGATGACGAGCGACGTTGCCGGCACGGCAGCCTTTTATGTTGCGCATTTCGGCTTCAAGCCGCTGTTTGAGGCCGACTGGTACGTGCATCTGCGCTCGGCCGAAGACCGTCGCGTCAACCTCGGCATCGTCCAGGGCGATCATGAGACGATCCCGGAGGAAGGGCGGGGCCGCACATCTGGCCTGCTGATCAATTTCGAGGTCAGGGATCCGGATGCCATCTATAAGCGGATCACCGCCGCTGGCCTGCCGATCCTGCGGACGCTACGCGACGAACCCTTCGGCCAGCGCCATTTCATCACCAGGGATCCCAATGGCGTGCTGATCGACGTGATCAGGCCGATCCCGCCGAGCCCAGAATTTATGGCGCAATATGCGCAGGGTGCTGCGGCGCGCTAACTCGCCCGCGCCAACGGCATCACGGTGACCTGAGTAATGCCGGAGCGGCGCACCACCGTGCACAGTGTCTCGCGGCCGATTCGCTCGGCGTCGAGCATGCGCACCAGATCGTCGACGCCGGTGACCGGACGGCCGTCGATGGCGGCAATAATGTCGCCTTCCCTGAGGCCGGCTTTGGCCGCCGGGCTGTTCTTTTCGACGGTGCGCAGGCGCACCGCCGTGCTGCTCGATACTTGCGACAAAAGGGCTGCGCGGCGCGGCAGGTTGGTGGTGTCGGCGGAAACGCCGATGAAGGCACGGCGCACACGGCCGAAGCGGATGATTTCCGAGATGACGAAATTGGCGGTGTTGGAGGCAACCGCGAAGGCGATGCCTTGCGCACCGTGGATCATCGCGGTGTTAACGCCGATCACCTCGCCAGCCGAGGACACCAGCGGTCCGCCGGAATTGCCGGGGTTGAGCGCGGCGTCGGTCTGGATGACGTCGTCGATCAGCCGGCCGGTGGAGGCACGCATCGAGCGGCCGAGTGCCGAGACGACGCCAGTGGTGACGGTCCATTCGAAGCCGAGCGGATTGCCGATGGCAATAGCAATCTGGCCGCGCCTCAATCGCTTGGAATCGCCAAGCGGCGCGACGTCGGCAAAGTTGCCGTCGGCGCGCACCAGCGCAATGTCGGTGTCGGGATCGCGGCCGAGCACGCGGCCTTCCCTGGAGGCGCCATCCGGCATTGATACGCGCACGCTGCGCGCATCGCCGACGACGTGGAAGTTGGTGACGACCAGCCCGTCCTGCGCGATGACGAAGCCGGAGCCATGGCCGCCCGGGCCACCGATGCGCTCGATGCGGCAGACGGCGGGCCCGATGCGGTCGACGGCATCGGCGACCGTCGCCGAATAGGCATCGAGAAGGGCATCGTCATATTGCAATTGCTGGGCGGGCAGGGCCATCCGAGGGCTCCGTTTGGAACAAGATGAACAATGCCTATATGTGCGGAGCGGCCGGACCGGCCGCGACCTGACCAGATGGCCAGTCACATGCCCAAACTAGCCGTCAGGCGAGTATCCGCCAACGTCCTGCCGGGCGATATCTGGGTCACGAAGAACCCAGGAGACAGATCATGAGCGATTTCAATCTGAGCACGTTTTCCGACGCCATTGCCGACATCGCGGCAGCCGCGGCACCAGCGACGGCCAGCTTCGCGACCCACCACCGGACGTCAACTGCTTTCCACTGGCGGGACGGCTATTTCGTCACTGCCGAGGAGGCGGTCGAGGCCGGCGAGGAGATCGAGCTGACGTTTTCTTCGGGCGAAGCCGTCAAGGCGGAACTGGTCGGCCGCGACCCGTCCACCGGCACGGCCGTTTTGAAACCGGCCGGCGCGCCGGGCGCCCCGTCACTGGTAAAGGCGGATGCGGTGCGGCCGGGCAACCTGGCGGTCGTGGCGGGCAATAGCGACGGCACCTCGCTCGCTACCTTCGGCACGGTCGGCGAGGTCGGCCCGGCCTGGCGTTCAATGCGCGGCGGCACGATCGACCGGCGCATCAACCTTGCCGTCAATGCCGGCGGCCGTTTCGAGGGTGGCCCTGTGCTCGACGCCAAGGGTGGACTGATCGGCATGCTGCTGTTCGGGCCACGCCGGCGGGCGCTGGTCATGCCTTACGAAACGATCGAGCGGGCAGTCACGACGCTGCGCGAGAAGGGTCATGTGGCGCGCGGCTATCTTGGCGCCGGCCTGCATCCGGTCCGCAATGGTGATACCCAGGGCGCCATGGTGATGAGCCTCGACGATAACGGGCCGGCGAAATCAGCCGGTCTCAGTCTCGGCGACATCATCGTGTCGTGGAACGCAGAGACGGTGCATGGCCCGCGCGAGCTGATCCGCAAGCTCGGGCCGGACAGCGCCGGTGCCTTGGTGACACTCGGCGTGGTGCGCGGCGGCGAGAACCGTGAGGTTTCCCTGACCATCGGTGAAAAGCCACTGAGCTGAGGGATAGATGGTAAGCGGTGAGGTCGCTGGCAGACGGCTGACGGTGCTGATCGCGCTCGGTGACGTCGAGCGCGCGCGAAGTCTGTCCGCCGTTCTCGCCGCGACCGATGATCTGCGGCCGGTTCTGGCCGGCGAAGTCGACGGGCGTGAGGCGGCGGATGTCGCCATCGTCGATGATCATGGGCTACAAGGCGGGCTCGTCGACGCGGCTATGCCTCGCGTGCTGCTATCGTCGCGAGCGGCCCGCGAACGGCCGGCCGATACAGTGTTTGCCGTGCTGCCGGTGCAAGCAGACGAGTTGCTGATCGCCGCCGCCGCGCGGCTCGCGGCTGCGGGCTACCGGATTTCGCGCGACAGCCATGCTCTATCCGATCGGCATCACGATTTGATCTTCCATGACAGCGACCGGTTCGAAGAGGAACTGACCGACGAGCAGATCGTCCGGCCGACGCTTTCGCCGCGCGAGAGCGAAGTGCTGGCGCTGCTGGCCGAGGGCGCCCCCAACAAGGTCATCGCGCGGCGGCTGAACATCTCCGTGCATACGGCGAAGTTCCATGTCGCAGCGATCCTGACGAAGCTCGGTGCCGCCAACCGCACCGATGCGATTGCCATCGCCATGCGGCAGGGCCTGGTGCTGGTCTAGCTCAGATTGTCTCAAGGCCGACGCAGCGTAACCCGCATGCGGTGTGTTGGGCCTTGCGCGGCGGTTCTCAGCCGCGCAAGGATCGTGTCTTTCATGTTGCAGGAAGGCGCAAGGATGTCGCTCAAGGGAAAGACGCTTTTCATCTCCGGCGGGTCGCGCGGCATCGGGCTGGCGATTGCGCTGCGCGCCGCGCGCGATGGCGCCAATGTGACGATCGCGGCCAAGACCGCCGAGCCGCATCCGAAGCTGCCCGGGACGATCTACACAGCGGCGCACGAGATCGAGCAGGCCGGCGGCAAGGCGCTGCCGGTGCTGTGCGACATTCGGGATGAAGAACAGGTCGCCGAAGCGGTCGCCAAGACCGTGGAGAGGTTCGGCGGCATCGATATCTGCGTCAACAACGCCAGTGCCATCCAACTCACCGGCACGCTGGAGACTGATATGAAGCGCTACGATCTGATGCACCAGATAAACGCGCGCGGCACTTTTCTCGTCTCCAAAATGTGCATTCCGCACTTGAGGTTGGCGGAAAATCCTCACATCTTGAATCTGGCGCCGCCGCTCGACATGAAGGCCAAGTGGTTCAAGAACCATGTCGCCTACACGATGGCGAAGTTCGGCATGTCGATGTGCACGCTGGGCATGAGCGCCGAGTTCGCCAGGGATGGCATTGCGGTCAATTCGCTATGGCCGATCTCGACCATCGACACCGCGGCGGTGCGTAACCTCCTGGGCGGGGCGACGGTGGCGGCGATGAGCCGTTCGCCCGACATCATGGCCGATGCGGCATACGCCATCCTGGTCAGGCCGTCGCGTGAAGCGACCGGCAATTTCTACATTGACGAAGAAGTGCTGCGCGCTGAGGGCGTCAGCGATTTCTCGGCCTATGCGCCGGGTGCGACAGGCCCGCTCGCCGGCGACTTTTTTGTGCCGGACGAGGTGTTCGGCCGGACGGATACCAAAATCAAAGGTATCTACTGACGGAAAGTATCTAGCTGACAGGCATATCTCTTAAAGACCGGTCTCTTAAAGACCGGCACAGACGCGTGCTCAGTCCTCGGCTTTCTTGGCTTTGCCAAGACCCATCAGCCGGTCGATATAGGCAAGCATCAGTGCCGACAGAACGAAGGCCAGATGAATGATGGTCAGCCACATCAGCTGGTCGGTCGTGTAGGAGACCGAGTTCAGGAACACCTGCAAGAGGTGGATCGAGGAGATCGCTACGATTGTCGAGGCGACCTTGACCTTCAGCGAGCCGACATCGATCGTGCCCAGCCAATGCACCTTGCCGTCATTTTCATCGAAGCGGCTGACGAAGTTTTCGTAACCCGAGATGATCACCATCACCACCAGTGAGGCGACCAGCGCGGCATCGATGAGGCCGAGTATTTTCAGGATGGTGTCGGTGTCATCGAGCGTGAAGGCGACGGAGACGAACTCGAACAGCTTCTTGCCGAAGGACACGGCATAGATGGCAAGTGCCGCACCCAGTCCGAGATAGAAGGCGGCCAGCAGCCAGCGCGAGGCGAGAATGATCGATTCGATGGCGAGTTCGAGGCGCTTCATGCGGCGATTCGGGCTCCGTTGTCGGAGTGCCGTATTTCGGGCAGGCTGCGGCGGTTTGCAAGGTTGCAAAAAAACGAAACCCCGCCGGGGAGGGGAACCGGCGGGGCTCGTGTGTCCCGCTGGAGTCGGGACAGGGCAGGGAACGCCCTTTCCAGAATCTGGGATGGGTAACCGCGCGTTTCAAGATTGATGACCGCGCGATTCAATGGTTGATCAAATCGCGCGGTTCACATTGCGGTTTATTGGGCGCTGGCCACCGGCGCTACCAGGGGGGTAATCCGGCGGATGGCGACGCGGCGGTTCTCGCGGTTGGGTCCCGACGTGTTGACCTTGAGATACTCCTCGCCATAGCCCTGCGTCGTCAGGTTCTCCGGCGGGATGCCAAAGGCGTTGGTCAAGGCTTCGGCGACCGCCTCGGCGCGGCGGTCGGACAGAGCAAGGTTCGCTTCCGGTGTGCCGACAGCGTCGGTATGGCCCTCGATCAGGAAGCTCTCGGCCGGGTTTTTCTTCAGCAGCTTGTCCATGGCGTTGGCAACACCCTCCAGCTTCTGGACCTCGGTGTCGGAAATCGAGGCCGAACCGAATTCGAAGTTGAGCGTGTCGAGGTCGATGCGGCGGGCGATGTCGCGCACGCGGGCCGAGCGCTTGACCTCGTCGATCGAATAGAGGCGCTGGACCCTCTCGACCGGCGGCCGTTCGAGGAAGGTGTAGTAGTCGTCCGGATCCTCGACCTCTTCGGAATCCAGAATGTATTCCTCTTGCGGGATGGTAAGGCGCATCGGCGGCAGGTCGTCGCCCGGGTCGCGCCAGTCTGCATCATCGTCATAGTGCCGCTCGTCGACATAGCTCAGCACATATTCGCGGCCGTCGGGCGCGATGCGTGAACGCTGGATGACGTCGCCGTAGCGGTTGCGGATGGTGACGATCCGGACACCATTGTCACGCTCGACGATTTCCCGGGTGCGATCGCCCGACAGGTCCTCATAATAGACATTCCTGGCGCCGCGGTGCATGCGCGGTGCATCGCTGCTTTCGACGAACGTCTGGTTGTTGAACTGGAGGATGACGCGGTCGCCGAATTCCCTGACAACGTTGGCACCCTGGGGGCGCGGACGACGACGAACATCCTCGATGTCCGGCGCACGCTCGACGCGCTTGCCTTTTTCCTCGGTCACCGGAACGATCTTTTCAGGCTTGATCTCCCGCTGGGCTGCCCGGTCGTCGGTGGGCGGCGGCCCCTGATCGACCGGAGCCGGCTTCGGGGCTTCCACCTGGTTCTCGCCCTGCTGGGCGGGCTGGTTGCCCTGCTGCTTACCGGCATTTTGGCCGCGCTCCTTGCCACCCTTGCGCTTGCGCAAGACATCCTTCTGGCTGTCCAGAACAGGTGCCTCGTTCGGATTGGCCTGGGCTTCACCCTGGACCGGATTTTCACCCTGGACCGGCGCGGCCTGGCCAGTCGAAGGCTGTTCGCCGGTCGAGGGCTGTTGCTCTCCTGTCACCGGCTGTTCGCCGACAGGCCTCTTGCCACGTTTCTTGATCTTGTCCTGGGGCTGTTCGCCCTGGACGGGAGCGGCCTGCTGCTCGGTCGGAGCCGGTTGGGCCTGTGGGGTCGCTTCCTTATTGGTCGGCGCCGGCTGGCCTTCCGCCTCCGTGGCGGGTCCGGTCAATTCAGCAGGCTTCTTGCGCTTGCCCGGCTTTTGTCCGGGCTCGACACTCGGAGCCTGTTCTGCCGGGGCAGCCTCGATCTGCTGGTTCTGTTTTTGCTTCTTCTTGCGCGGATTGACGTTGGGCTGGTTGTCGTTTGCCGGCGCTGCCTGCTCGGCCGGTTGTTCCGATGGGGCCGCTTCGATCTGCTGCTGATTGCGCCGCTTCTTGCGGGGCTGTTTGGTCTCGGCCGGAGCGATCTGCTCGGTGGGAGCAGATTCCGTTTGCTGCTGTTGGTTGCGCCGCTTCTTGCGGGGTTGCTCGGTCTCGGCCGGAGCGATCTGCTCGGCCGGAGCGGATTCTGTTTGCTGCTGCTGATTGCGCCGCTTCTTGCGGGGTTGCTCGGACTCGGCTGGAG
>NZ_JAMYTF010000042.1:0-41384 GCF_040322295.1 Mesorhizobium sp. M0159 | reverse complement strand
CGCCGCCTCCGGCGCTACCACCAGCGATGGCAGTCATGGCAAGACCGCGCTGTCGCCCCTCCTCGCCAGCGACGGCAGTTCGACTGATACCGCCGCCTCCGGTGCCACCACCAGCGATGGCAGTCATGGCAAGACCGCGCTTTCTCACCTCCTCGCCAGCGATGGCAGTTCGACTGACACCACCCACGATAATGCCGGCGACAAGGTAAGCGAGGGCAGCAACGTTGACCGCATATTGGCCTCGTTGAGCCATTCTCTTTCGGCCGGCTCGGAACTTCTCCCGACCAACGATCCATCCGACAAGACGGCAACCAGCCTGATCCGCCACGGGTTCGCGCAAACCGTCCAGCCCGATGAAAGTGTCGGCGCCCAGGCAAAAAACGGCGCCGCCGCCGAGATCATGTCTGGCCACGGAGGCAACGATGCCTTCGACTTCAGCAAGCTTCAGGACAAGCTCCACCTCGATCAAGCCGCTCTTACCGAGCTTAAGTCGGGCGGGCTTTCATTGCATACTTCCCCTGCTGGTACGGCTACGGATGATGGTTCCCACCACATCATCTTTGACAGCTCAACCGGGTCGCTCTCTCTCGACAGCGACGCGGTCGGCGGCGCAGCTCAAGCGCAGCTCGCTACCCATCTCCCGTTGCAGCATCACTCTTTGATCTGAAAACCGGAGCGGCGGACCTTCAACTCGAGCGTGTCCGCCGCTCCGTCCGTGTTCAATTGCGCCACGGAAGCTTGACTAAGAAAAATGCGATATCGGCAGACATCAGAGAGATCGAAGTTGGTCGCATTATCGCCAATGCGAATTTCGGATTCGCCGCACTAGGCGGTCTCGGCAATTTTCAGCACTGCGTCGATCTCGGCCATCACCGTTGCCGGCAGCGGCCCTTTCTCCAGCGCACCGAGATTGTCCTCGACCTGCTCGGGCCGCGTGAAGCCGGGAACCGGCAAGGCGATTGCCGACTTGGCGAGTATCCAGCCGAGCGCGCCTTGCGCAAGCGTGCGTCCGCCCGAGGTGAGCAGGTCGCGGATTGCCGAGAGCCTTGACAGATAGTGCGGGTTGGCGGCGCCATCCCTGAAAAACACCATCCATTCGGCATTCCCGCCGCGCACATCGTTGGTGGGCAGCCGCATGGCCGGCGTGTATTTGCCGGTGAGCAGCCCCATTGCCAGCGGCAGCCGGCTGAACGAGACGAGGTTCTCGCGCGCCGCAACGGCCATCAGCTCGTTCGCCGGGGTAAACACATTGAAGTCGTTCTCTACGGCGACGAACCCCTCGCGCGGCGCGTAGGCGGCAAGCCGTTCGCGGTGATCGGTGCTCCAGCCGAAGCCGCCGATCTTGCCCTCTTGGCGCAACAGGCCGAGCGTATCGAACACCTCGCCGGCGCGCTCGATCGGATACTCGTTGATATGTAGCAGCACGACGTCGATACAATCCCGCTGCAGGCGCTGCCGCGAATTGTCGATCGATGTCCGGATTGCCGCGGCAGAGGCATCCTCGGGTGCGATCTTACGCGTTTCGGGATCGCCGAAATAGCCGACCTTGGTGACGATGACGGCTTCGTCCTTACCCCTCAACGCCCGCCCGAGGATCAGTTCGGCATTGCCGGCGCCGTAGGCGGCAGCCGTGTCGAACACCCGCGCGCCGATCTCATAAGCCATCGCCAGCGCGGCTTGCGACCTGATATCGTCGACCTCGCCATAGATTGTCGCCGTGTCACGCCAACGCGCGGGGCCACCCGCCGCCCAGGTGCCGATGCCGATGCGCGGTACCGAGCGGCCATCCCAAAGCATCATCATCTGCATGCCCGGCTCCTCAACGACGCAAGCTGGCGTGGCGGGCACGCTCGCGGATCTCTTCGCGAGAAATGCCGGCATCCGCCAGTGTGCTGTCCCGGGCCTGCCTCAAGCTCGCAAGCGTCTGGCGATAGGCAATCCAGCGGGCGAAACGGTATCGAAGTTCATCCAACATGATCGTCTCCTTTGGTACGCAGAATGCCTGCGCGCCTGGGTTGGTCGGAAGCGCAAAACCTCTGCGCGAATCGCATGCGCGATCGAAAGGGTTCAGTTCGCTTCTTGGCCAGCCGAGGCGCTTGTCCCTGTCCCGCCGGGCAGGATTGTCCAACGCCTCCAATGCCTGCATACTTGCGCACGATGCCCGCTTTGCGCTACAGCCACGGTCGCAAGGAGTTTTTCATTTCTGCAAAATGGATATCGGCTGGGACGATCTGAGGTTGTTTCTCGACGTTGCGCGGCTGGGTGGCTTGAGCGCAGCGACGGGAACAACGCGCCTCAGCGCAGCCACCCTTGGACGACGCGTCACCGCGCTCGAAAAGCAGATCGGCGAACCTCTATTCGTGCGCCAGCAGACCGGCTACCGGCTGACCCCGGTCGGCGAGGAACTGCTGCGGCGCGCCGAAGACGTCGAGGCGGCAATGCAGTCGCTGACCCGCTGGCGCGAGGGAAACCTGCCCGACCGCATTGTCCGCGTCTCGGCCGGGCCATGGACCTCGGCCTTCGTTTCCGCCCATATCGGCGAGATCTGGACGGTCGATGACGGCATAAGGGTAGAGCTTGTCACCACCACCGACCGGGTCGACATCGGCCGCCGTGCCGCCGACATCGGCATCCGCAGCGAGCGCCCGACCGAGCAGTGGCTGGCCGGCCGTCAGAGCGGCAAGGTCGCCCACGCCATTTATTCCGGACGTCACCTGATCAACGGCATCGCCGCCGGATTGTTCGTCGGCGTCACCGGCGAAGGCGCAAACATTGCCTCGGCGCGCTGGCTGCAAGCCCATCACGGCGACCGCATCGCCGTACGCGGCAACAACACCCATTCGGTGCGCGAACTGGTGGCCGCCGGCGCCGGCCTTTCGGTCTTTCCGTGCTTCGTCGGTGACGGCGATCCGCGGCTGGTTCGCGTTGCTCAGCCTATCCCCGAACTTGAAACCGACCAATGGATCGTCACCCATCACGAGGAACGTCATTCCCCGCCGGTACGGAAAGTCGCCGACCGGATCGCCGCCTTGATGCGGGCGCACCAGCCGCTGTTTCGCGGCGAGACGCCGATCCGGTAAGCCTCAGGCATCGATCGGCCGCCAGTGGATCAAAATCAGATATTTTGGTGGGCCGGACGATGGTAGCGCCGCCGTTGAGGACGCCGGAGTGCGACGCGCTGCTCGTCGAGATCCTTGCCTTGGGCGAAGAGAGCGGTATAAACCGATCAGCACCGGGCCGCCTATCCGGTCACTCGTCCTCCTGCCGGCTCATAGCCGTATGCTTCGCCCTTACGCAGCACGCGGCCGATGCCCGGCCAGCCAAGGTGCGCGCCGGCGATCCACGTCCCCGCCTCGGCCGCGTCACTGAAAACCTTTAGGCGGGTTGCGCGCGCGGTCAGCTGATCGTCGTCATAGCCCCAACTGAACGCGGGATTGCCGAACTGCAAGGCCGGCACATGAACGACGTCCCCGAAGAATAGGAAACGGTCCTCGTCCGTGTCGAACGCGTAGCCGGTATGACCGGCAGCATGACCGGGCAAGGCGACCGCCCTCAATCGCTCACCCACCTGGTCGCCATTCTGGACAGGCTTCAGCAGGGGCCGGAACTGCGCAAGGTGCGCGTAAGCGAAAAAGCTCTGCACAGCCGCCTCGGGAATTACGATCGCCTTCAAGTTTGGAAAGAGCGCTCGGCCGTCGGGGGTCAAAAGTCCGTGCACATGATCCTGATGGGCGTGGGTGAGCGCCAAGACCGTGATCGAAGCCGGGTCGATCTTGGCTTCCGCCATGGCCTGCTCAAGACGCCCAACTGTCGGGGCCCAGCCCCCTCCTCCGCTGTCGATCAGAACGCCGTCAACGCCTGGACCTGCAAGGGCGAAGCAATTGACAGACAGGCGAAGCGCCCCTGCCAACGCAGCTTGCGGCACCGGATTATCCTGCGGGTCCCGCAGAAGGTCCGCCGGCATCTCGATGTGACCGTCCGAGAGCGACCAGACGCGCCACCTTCCTGACGTGCTGCCGAGCACGTTATTGGTTTGCGATGTCACGATCATATGGCCACCTGCCGCAAACGAAAAGGAGGATAGGTTCGATTGTCACTATTTGGCTCTCTGCATCCTCTGCGCAAAAACGTGGGGAAACCGATGAAGATCAATGCGGAAAGCACCCGATCTCGATAGGCCACGGATCGGAAGATGATCGTTGACGTATCTGCTAGCTTCGCGGCGATGCCAGCTCTTATTGCATTCCCATGTAGATTCCTCCCTTGGTAAGCTCGTCAATCATCTGATTTATGCGCTTTCGGCGTGTTTCCGGGTGACGGGCGCGCTCGATCCAATGCAAGTAATCATTGCGCTGATAGGGAGGCCGTTGCTCGAAAGCAGTCATCAGATTTGCGGCCTCGAGCTCTGCACGCAAACTGTCGGGCATCTTAGCCAACGGACGTTTCAGCAACTCACATCTCCGCCATTCGAATCCTGATGCTGGAATAGATCACAAGTCAGCCGTCGCGCCTGCGAGACCGCAGCCGGCCTGGCGACAGCCCTTTCAATCGGGTCACGACGCGATTCATATGGGCCTGGTGAGTGAAACCCGCGTGCTGAGCAATCTCGGCCAGCGGCAGATCGCTATTTTCCAAAAGCTCGACCGCGCGATCAACGCGGCGGCGTAAAATGAATTGATGTACCGGCAATTGCGTCGCCTCGCGAAAGGCGGCGGTGAAGGCGCGTCGTGGTATTCCCGCGATGCCGGCAAGATGGTCGATCGACACCCCCTTTTCCAGATCGCCGTCAATCGCAGCGAGGACCCGGTCGAACCGCTGCGAGGTTAGGACCGGAGACTTCTGCGGCCGCTGGCGTGCATGCCCGAGACGGAGCAGGTTCGCGAAAACCAGGCCCAGCGTCCATTCGCGGACGACCGCGTTGGCTGGCGCGTCGCCTTCGAGGCGTCGGCACAACTCGGCCACCAGCGAATCGCGTATCGGTCGATCGGTCAGGATTACCAGGTCCTCAGGGGTCCCGCCTGCGGATACCAGGAGCCTTGACGCCAGCGCGGAGTCAACGGTGATCATCGTCAGCTCTCGCGGCTCCTCGATCTTGAACCGCGTGGCACGCTCGGGAAGACTGAGCAGCAGGTCGCCGGGGCGGGTGAAGACGCGCCGCAGCCCGCGGCCAAGATCGATCTCTGCATAGGATGAACCGCTGCGAATCACACGCAGCTGAACGACTCCGGCCGGCGCATGGCGATAGTCGCCGGCAGGAAAGAACAACCTCTTTGCACTTGCCGCGGTCACCATCGTTGTACCGGGCGTCCGGACGCAAGTTCCTCCAGGACTTCGATGATCGATCGCCGCATCCTCGATCCTTGATGCCTACACTTTTGCCCGTTTGACTGGTCCACCAGGCGCATCATTTGCCAGGGCAGTCAGTTCACTAATCCGGGGCACAAAGATGTTGTGCAGTGTCTGGGTCATAATGGTCATTTCACGCTGAACTTGCAGTTCCTGTGCGGCGGGAAACAATGTGTCCTGCAAGAAGAGCTCCAGGCCTGCCTTGTCGTCCCATATCTCGATGACGCGATAACCATCGTCTGTGGCATGCGCGATGTGCTGGTAGATGCCGCCAGCGGGCCGTTTCTCCACGCCGATCCGATCGAGGATGCGGCTATAATCTTCGGCCGTCAGGCCGGCAATATCAAGTGTCGTCACTACGGCCATGGTTCATCCTCGCTGCTGATAGTGGTTGTTTGAGGTGGAGTTCTTGGACGGACCCCGGATCCTATTGGGCCGATGTCGTTTGGCATCGCCCGTCCTGACGGCGAGTTTGTCTCCCGAACTTCACCGACAGGAGCGGTCTTTGGTCCTCAGCCACCGAGCGCCTCGATGACAAGACGGGCGGTCGCCGCTCCGGAGAAGTTCTGCTGGCCGGTGATCAAATTGCCGTCGCGCACGGCAAAATCGCGCCACAGCCCGGCCTGAATATAGTTCGCGCCGAGCGCACGCATCTCATCCTCGATCCGCCATGGCATCAGATGCGTACCGTGCGGCAGCGCGCCCATCTCCCAGACGGCATTGTCGGCGAAGTCTTCCTCGACATTGGCGAAACCCGTAACAGTGCGCCCTTTGGCCAGCAGCTCGCCGGTTGAGAGGCGAGCGTAGCGCAGCAGCGCGACGCCATGACACAAGGCGGCCGCGACCTTGCCGGCCGCGAAAAAGTTGATGAACAGCCGCTGCAACTCAGTTGCGCCTTCGAAGGTGAACATCGGCGCTTGGCCGCCAGCGACGACGATAGCGTCGAACGCGTCGACCGACAGCTCTGCGATGGGCCGGGTCGTCTCCACCAGCGCCGCCAGTTTCGGCGTCGACAGGAAACCGAGCGAGATCAGATCCGTATCCGAATAGCCGGACGGATCGCGCGGGTCGCTCAACGCATCCGCCTCGCATTTGCCGCCCTCAGGCGAGAAGATCGCGACTCCATATCCGCGCTCGGTGAAGGCGAGCCAGGGATGAGTTAACTCGCTCCACCAAAACCCGACCGGCCAGCCTGTGGTGGTTGACACAGCCGGGTTTGAAAGGACCATCGCGACGCGTTTAGGATGCCGCGGGTCGAGTGGGTTGGAATCGCGCACGCTCATCGCGCCATCTCGACTGGTTCGCCAAGATTCGCCCAAATCGTCTTGTATTGGGTGTAGCTTTCCCACGCCTCGCGGCCCTGCTCGCGGCCATAGCCGCTCATCTTGAAACCTCCGAACGGCGCATTAGGATGGTACTTGTGCCAGCAGTTCAGCCAGACCGTGCCTGCCTTGATCCGGTCGGCGAGCCGCAAGGCGCGGCCGAGATCGCTGGTCTGGATGCCCGAGGCGAGCCCGTAGCTCGTATCGTTGGCGATCCGGATCGCGTCCTCCTCGCTGTCGAATGGAATCACCGGCAGGACAGGGCCGAAAATCTCTTCGCGCGATATCCTTAGGTCGTTGGTCGCATCGGCGAAGATGGTCGGCTCGATGAAGAGGCCCTTGCCGTTGACCTGGCGGGTGCCGCCGCCCGCGGCCAGTCGCGCGGTGCGCTTGCCCTCTTCGACATAGCTCAAGACCTTGTCATACTCGCCCCGCGATGCGATCGGCCCGATCATCGTCGCAGGGTCCAGCGGATCGCCGAGCGTCGCCGACTTCGCCATGGCGCTCAGCTTCTCGACGACCTCGTCATAGCAGGCGCGTTCAACCAGCAGGCGCGATCCGGCGACGCAGACTTCGCCCTTGTTCCAGAAGATGCCCCAGAAGGCTGCCTGTATCGCGACATCGATATCGGCATCGGCGAAAACGATATTGGGACTCTTGCCGCCGAGCTCCATGGTCAGGTGTTTCATCGTCCCGGCACCGTTGCGCATGATGCCCTGGCCGACGGTGGTCGACCCGGTAAAGGCGATCTTGCCGACGCGGGCATCGTTGACCAACGCGTCGCCGATGGTGCCGCCCGGGCCGGTGACGAGATTGTAGACGCCTGGCGGCACGCCCGCGTCGAGGATCACTTGCGCCAAGGCGAGGGCCGTCAGGGGCGTGTCGGTCGCAGGCTTGTGAACGACCGTGTTACCCGCCGCGAGTGCCGGCGCGATTTTCGAACAGGACAGCGCGAGGGGAAAATTGAACGGGGTGATCGCAGCGATCACACCGAGCGGCTCGCGCCGCGTCAGGATCCTGATATTTGGTTCGTAGCTGGTACGATAGGCGCCGTCCATCGCGCTCATGGCGAGCCCGCCATGAAAGCGGAACAGTCCTGAGCAGTGCGGCATGATGATATCGCGGAAATCGCGATAGGGCATACCCATATCCATCGCCTCGCGCACCGCGAAATCCTCGGCCCGCTCGTCCATTAGATCGGCGATGCGAAACAGGATCTTGGCGCGCTCCTCATGATGCATCCGCGCCCAGGGTCCTTGCTCGAAAGCCCGCTGCGCGGCCGCGACGGCATCGCTCGTGTCGGTGACGTCCGCCTTCGCAATATCGGTGATCGCCGCCTCCGTGGTCGGATCAAAAGTCGTCGAAGTCTCGCCACTGACGGCATCGCGCCATTGGCCATCGATCAGCAGACGTCCTACTGGAATCGCCTTGCGCCGCGCGGGTAGATAATCAGTCATGAGTCCGTCCGTCCTGTCGAATGAGATTGAAGGAAATTGTCGGCCCCATCCCGCGCCGATAGGCGAGCTGGACCAATAGCAGCATCATCGGCTCGATCAGGCGCGAGGCCGTGAGATCGCCGACATCGACCGGTATTGTCGGCAGATCGGCGAGAAGCCGGCAAACCGCCGCCTTGGCATCTGCGTCATTGCCGGCGACATAGCTCGTCACCGGATCGCCGTTGAGACGCGGATCATCCCTGTCAAGCAATTCGGCAAAGGTCGGAATGCACTTGACGACAAGGGCGCCCCGCGCGCGCCTCTGAACCTCCTCGCCTACAGACGTAGTAGTGCCTAGCAGCATCGTGGAAAGGTCAGGTGCGACTGCATTGGTATTGTCCCAGACGATCTTGCCCGACAAATCGCCAAGCGCGTCCATCGCCAGCTCGAGAGCCGGCCATGGCGTCGCCAGGGCAATTACGTCGGCCCATCTCGCTACTTCGTCAGGGGCACCGAAGCCAACACGGAGGGTTGCCGCGATTGCGCGCAACTTGCCTTCGTCACGACTGAAGCTGAGGCGAATTTCGTGCCCGGCGAGGCCAAGACATTTCGCCAAGGCCTTCCCGAGCGAGCCTGGTCCGATGATCGCAACTTTCACAACTGCCTCCCGACACGCGATCGGGCTTGCCTAGCATCATTGCAGTCGCGCTTATTTCACGAATTGCCCTTGCACGATCGGGCGCACTCGTCACATGGGTCGGCGCCAATTGGCATCCGGATCCGCCGCGCGCTCACGCCCTTCCCGAACGTGTCCCTATTGGGCATGTATGTGTGGGCGACCATAGAGCAGGGTGCGATCAGCGGAGGTCCCCAGGGCACAAGCTTGCTCATATTGGTTGACGCTAGATTTTCCTTGCCTAATCCGTCGGCGTTGCGATGACTTTTGTGGCATCAGCATAACGCGATTGCCTGCAAATCCGGGGAAAGGCCGCCTCAGGACGGCTTTCCGGACTGGCACGCCCCTTGCTTCGTTATTCATGTGCAGAGCGTCTAGGGTTCCGGCCGTGTCGATCACGGTGCTGGTCCAAGAGACGCGACCGCTTGAGATGCATTGAGGCATCTGGCGGAACACGGCGGGCCAAAATCCCGGGAGAACCCTGCACGGGTTTGCTGGCGCGAACCTCTCCCGGATGCGCGCTCCGTGAACCCCCCAACAGACGTTCGGACGCAATCCGGATCGCAAACAGGGGTATGTAATGTTTCGCAAACTGGCCACAATCATCCTAGCCGCATCACTCAGCCTCCCCTTCATCTCAGCCGCGCAAGCGGCGCCCAAGAAAGACTTCAAGATTTGCTGGTCGATCTATGTCGGCTGGATGCCGTGGGGCTATCTTTCCGACAGCGGCATCATGAAGAAGTGGGCCGACAATACGGCATCAATGTCGAGATCACCCGCATCAACGACTATGTCGAGAGCATCAACCAGTACACGGCCGGCGGCTTTGACGGCTGTTCGATGACCAACATGGATGCGCTTTCGATCCCGGCCGGCGGCGGTGTCGACACGACGGCCTTGATCGTCGGCGATTTCTCCAACGGCAACGACGCGGTCATCCTCAAGAACAAGACCGCGCTCAAGGATATTGCCGGCCAGAAGGTCAATCTCGTCGAGCTCTCCGTCTCACATTACCTACTTGCGCGCGCGCTGGAGACGGTGGAGTTGGCCGAAAAGGACATTACGGTGGTGAACACCTCCGATGCCGACATGGTCGCTGCCTACGGCACCAGCGACGTCACCTCCGTCGTCACCTGGAATCCGCTGGTCTCGGAAATCGCTGCCATGCCGGGCGCCCACAAGGTATTCGATTCGACTGAGATCCCCGGCGAGATCATCGACATGATGGTCGTCAACACCGCGACGCTGAAGGACAATCCGGCCTTGGGCAAGGCGCTTGTCGGTGCATGGTATGAAGCCATGGCGCTGATGACGTCGGGTACGCCCGAAGGCAAGGCGGCCAAGGAAGAGATGGCCAAGGCGTCGGGGACGGATCTTGCCGGTTTCGACGCTCAGCTTGCATCAACGGCGATGTTCTTCGAGCCGGCCAAGGCGGTCGCATTCACCAACGGCGCCGAACTGCCGAAGACCATGGATCTGGTGCGCAACTTCCTGTTCAGCCACGGCATTCTTGGTACCAACGCGCCGAGCGTCGACGTGATCGGCATGAGCTTCCCCGACGGCTCGACGCTGGGCGACGTCAACAACGTCAAGCTGCGCTTCGATCAGGCCTTTATGGCAGAGGCGGCGGGCGGAACGCTCTGACGCGGGAGCGCGACATGCTAGCCAGAGGAACCGGCATCATGCAGGCCGCAGCAGGCCCCGAAGTCGCGCGCCTGCAACTTAGCAGGCCGAAAGCGCGGCTTCGCCTCATCAACGCGACGGTCTCGCGCGGCGGAGCGTTGCTGCTTGGGACGCTGCCGTTTGCCGCCGTGGCGATTGCCTATCTCTTCGCTTCGTCGCAAAGGCTGGCGGTCAATCCCAGCGACAAGCTGCTGCCCTCCCCTGCACAGATGTGGTCGGCCTTTTCAGACCTGGCGACAGTGCCGGACAAGCGCTCCGGCGACCTGATCCTGTGGGCCGACACCTATGCCAGCCTGATCAGGCTGTTCGCCGGAGTCGGCATGGCCACGCTGGTGGCGCTCAGCCTCGGCGTCGCCATAGGTTTCATCCCGCGCGTCAGGGCCTTTCTGCTGCCCTTGGTCACAGTTGTCTGCGTCATCCCGCCACTGGCGCTGCTGCCGATCCTGTTCATTGCGCTCGGCCTCGGCGAAACGGCCAAGATCACCTTGATCGCTCTCGGCGTCGCACCGGTCATGGTGCGCGACATCGCCAACCGGGTGATGGAATTGCCGCCGGAGCTCGTCGCCAAGGCACAGACGCTCGGCGGCAACAGCTGGACCATGGTGCTCAGGCTGGTGCTGCCACAGGTCATGCCGCGCCTCATCACTTGCGTACGGCTGGCGCTTGGGCCGGCCTGGCTGTTCCTGATCGCGGCAGAAGCCATCGCCTCCACCGAGGGGCTCGGCTACCGCATCTTCCTCGTTCGTCGCTACCTATCGATGGACGTCATCCTGCCTTACGTCGCCTGGATCACGCTGCTTGCGGTGATGACCGACTGGCTGCTCGTGCGGCTCTCTCACATCATCTCGCCCTGGGCGCATCCGGTGCGGACCAGATGAGCCGGATCCTCGTCCATGGGCTGGAGAAGAGCTACGGCGACGCCCGCGTGCTGGAACGGGTCAATGTCTCCGCCGAAGCGGGTGAATTCCTGTCGCTGGTTGGCGCCAGCGGTTGTGGAAAATCGACATTCCTGCGCATCCTGCTTGGCCAGGAACAGCAAAGTGGCGGCGTGGTCGTCGTCGGCGACCAGCCGATCGTGCCGGAACCGACGCCGCAGCGCGGCATCGTCTTCCAGCGCTATTCCGTGTTCCCGCATCTGACCGCGCTGCAGAACTTGCTGCTGGTCGAGGACTTCCGTTCGGGCGGACCGTTCGGCCGCGTCTTCGGCGCCAGGCGCAAAAGCGCCAGGCAAGAAGCCGAAACCATGCTGGAACGGGTCGGGCTTGGCCATGCGCGCGATCTCTATCCGGCCACGCTTTCTGGCGGCATGCAGCAGCGGCTGGCGATCGCGCAGACCTTGCTCGGCCGGCCGCAGATCCTGCTTCTCGACGAGCCGTTCGGCGCACTCGATCCCGGTATTCGCATCGAGATGCATGAGCTGCTCACCGAGCTCTGGACCGAGCACGGCATGACCGTGGTCATGGTCACCCACGATATCGGCGAGGCATTCAAGCTCGGCACCCGCGTGCTGGTCTTCGACAAGGTGCGCCACGACCCCCAGTTCCCGTCCGCCTATGGCGCGACGATCACCTACGATCTGAAGCTCGACCGCAAGCACCGGGCTTCCGCACGAGACGTGGCCGAAGTGGCCGCGATGGTCGGGACGACCCGACTGGATAGCGCAATCGCGACGACGGCGTCGTGAAGGAGGTTTCATGCACAGAGATAGTCCAGAACGCCGGCATCGTCGCGCCGGGCTCACCGACCACCAGCCACGCCAACGCTTCCACCATCCGAACTTCGAGATCCGCGACATGCAGGGCTGGAAGTCGATCGAGGCGGAAGGAAAGCTGCCCGAGGATGGCTGGCGCAAGGAACAGAAATGGGCACTCGACATGGGCCTGCCCGGATCGGATTCGATCATCGACAAGTCGATCCCGACATTCGCGCGAGGCGAGTTGCCGCATTTCGCCGGCATCAACACCTTCCTCAAGGCGCCCTATGTCGAGAACGTCCGCGATGTCGGCAGATATGACGCTGCCGTCATGGGCATTCCTTTCGACAGCGGCACCACCTACCGGCCCGGAGCCCGCTTCGGGCCGCAAGGCATGCGCCGCATCTCGGCGCTCTACACGCCTTACAATTACGAGCTCGGTGTCGACCTGCGCGAGCAGATGACGCTTTGCGACGCCGGCGACGTCTTCACCATCCCCGCCAATCTCGAAAAGAGCTTCGACCAGATCACCAAGGGCGTCAGCCATGTCGCCTCTTCCGGGGCGCTGCCGATCATGCTCGGCGGCGACCATGCGATCGGATTTCCGTGCGTGCGCGGTATCGCCGACGTGACCTCCAAGCGCATCGGCATCATCCATTTCGACCGCCACATCGACATTCAGGAAAAGGATCTCGACGAACGTATGCACACGACGCCCTGGTACTGGGCAACCAACTTGCCGAACGTCTCGGCCACCAATCTGGTGCAGCTCGGCATCGGCGGCTGGCAGGTGCCGCGCTACGGCGTCGCCGAGGCGCGGAAGCGCGGCACCAACGTGCTGACGATTTCCGATATCGAACAGATGGGGCTGGAGAAGGCGGCGGAGATCGCGCTCGAGCTCGCATGGAAGGACACCGACGCGGTATACATCTCCTTCGATGTCGACAGCATCGATTGCGGTTTCGTGCCGGGTACGGGCTGGCCGGAGCCCGGTGGCTTCCTGCCGCGCGAGGCACTGAAGCTGCTCGGGCTAGTGTCGGCGCCCGGCATCTGCGGACTGGAAGTGGTCGAGGTGTCGCCGCCCTACGACACGTCAGACATCACGGCGCTGTTTGGCGTGCGGGTTGTCGTCGAGGCGCTGGGCTCGATGGTCGCGCACGGCAATCTCGGCAAACACAAATCCATCATCGACAAGCCGACGAGCTTTTGATCATGCACGATGATCATCACCACCACAGCCATGACCATGGCGACGGTCACCATCACGGGCCGAACGGTCATCATCACCATCCCCACCCCGTCGGCCACAACGGGCCGGCCGGCAAGCCGTTGCAATGGCAGACACCGCATCTACCGCACGACCATGCGCCCGAACCCGCCGACGCGCGGGCGACGGATCTCGATCTCGTCGAGATCGCGTTTCTCGAAGGGTTTTCGCGGGCGCCCGACCCGTCCAGTTTCCTGCGCCTCGCCGGAATTCCCTTCGTCGGCGAAACCGCCGACGGCATGCGGCTGCATCTCCTGTGCGTCGAGACGCAGGACATGGTCGATGTCGGCGCCGTCATGCCGATGATCGGCGGCGCTGGCGTCACCTATCACCCGCTGCCCGCGAAACTGACGTCGCGCCGGCGCCGCCTGGCCTTCGTCTACCATGACGGCAGGGGACAAAGACTCCTCGACTTCGGCGAGGCGCGGCTTCTGGCCGACAGGTCCGGCGCCGCACAATTCACCATGCCAGGGGCCGGACAATGAGCACCGGCCTTGAACCGATCGCACCTCTATCAAACAGGTCAAGAACCATGAACAGAACGCTTTCATTCTTCGGCAGACTCGCCCTGGCAGCCGCCACAACCCTCATCCCCTCATTGGCCTTCGCCCATAGCGGCGGTTTTCATGCCCACGGGTTTGTAGACGGCCTTCAGCACCCGCTGACCGGTATGGACCACCTGCTTGCCATGATGGCTGTAGGCATCATTGCCGCTCGCGCCGGCGGCAAGGGGATCATCATCGTGCCGTCGTGCTTTGTCTCGGCGATGCTCGCTGGCGCCCTGCTCGGTATCGCCGGCATCGGCCTGCCCTCACTGGAAACCGGCATAACGCTATCGCTGGTGGTCTTCGGCGCCATGATGGCGCTTGCCAAGCCGCTTCCGCTCGCTGTGGCCGCCTCGCTGACTGCTCTCTTCGCCCTCTTCCACGGCAATGCCCATGGCCTCGAAATTCCCGAGACGGCCAGCGGCATCGCTTATGCGGTCGGCTTCGTGATCGCTACTTCGGCTCTTCACGCGACCGGCGCGTTAGCCGCCCTAACACTTCGGCGCTGGCCGCGAGCCATCCGCACGGCAGGGGTCGGCACGTCGTTGGTCGGCGTGGCGCTGGCGGCACAGATCATCTGAACCGCAGCCCATTCATCTGCGATGAACAGGAGGCGAAGGCGTGATCAACCGGCTAACCGTTTGGCAGCGCATCCGAAACGTGCTGTACCAGATCCTGAAGACCCGGTCTGAGCGACTCTGATCTCATCCGGAGATTGAGGCTAGCAGCTTGCCGTACGCCGCGCGCGCGTACGGAGCGGTCCGCCGTGGGTCGCGACTAACTTCCTAGGTGCAGCCGGACGGTCTTGCCTGACGTCGCCGGCCTGTTCCCAGCTACGCCAAATGATCGCCGTCGTGAACTCCGCGCCGGCGAGCGTGACTTGGTCGTCACCGCTGCTGGCGGCCTCCCGGGCGAGGTCATGAAGAACTGGCGTGTCAAAGCGCCGAACAAATTCGATCGCGAATTCGGCTTCTCACGCATGGGCTACGAGATCGCCGCAGGGTGGGGTGCGGCGATGGCCGATGTAGCATCCAGACAGTAATTCGAGGTTGATTGCGACGGGACTATGCGCGGATTTCTATTCCGAACACCGTGCCGGCGTCGTTCAAGCACTTGATAAACGATCCTGACACTCCACCGGCGGCTGGCAACACATCTGCGGCCTCCGGAGGCCCACCATAAGTCAATAAAATCAAACGCTATGGACGGCGGTTCGCCAGTTATTACTTGGCTACCCGAACCAAAACACACCGCTAAGTCATTGATAAATAATAACAATGGTGGGCCCGGAGGATGTGCTAGAAACGTCGATTTGATTGGGTTTTTCGTGGGCCAAAATCAGAAGTATTCCCGTATCGTTCCGTATGGTTCCGCGATGCTCTCACCATCGAATTGGCTGTGCCCTGCTGATATTAGTCCAACAGCAGCCCAACTTCGAAGGTCCGGCATAGCCTCCGCGTGTGTCGGCTGAGCGCACATCTTAGATCACGCGCGTCCTCCGGGCGCGGCTCGACCCTGCAACGGCGAATCTAGGACGATCCGCGCTACTGTAACGTCGCACGCCCATAGGAATCGAGGACACGGGTGATGCTGCCAATCAGCAGGTCATACGCGACGGGCTCGATCCGACCTGCCGCAACCTCGGCATCGAGTTGCCCCAGATACTGGCTGATCAAAGGGCGGGGAATGTCCCTGTCGCCCAGAAAATCCAGCAGCGTCTGTGTCGCGTGCTGTGCGTCGGGCGTCGGCCAGTAGTAACGGATGCGGTCGCTGAAGGAGAAGTGCCGCTGCACGCGCTGCTCGTCCGGCGTACCCGGATAGTATTTCTGCCAATTGTCCGGCGAGGCAAGCATGACGCGCTCCATCGCCGCCGGTAGGCTTTCACGGGACGGGTCTGGCGCAAGCACGTCGGCGATGTGGCTCAGCCCGTACAACGCCTCGCGCAGCGCGAAGGTGAGCCAGGGTCCAACCTTGAGGATGGCGAAGCCGTCGCGCACCAGAGCCCCAAGGGCCTCGTTTGGCTGGTAGTCGGTCGAATGCGCCTCGAAGACGAATTGCGGCATGCGCCCGAGCACGGCGACCAGCTGCGTCGCCTTCCGCGGCGCGTAGGCGATGATCTCGGCATTACCGAATTCGACGCCCGGCTGGACGACGACGCCGACCGCACGCGCAAAGGCAGCATCGAGGCCGGCGCGCGAAAATGCCTGTCGGTGGATCTCGACGGTGCGCAGGGCGTCATCGGGTTCGGTGACATGCATATGATCGAGCGCTTCGAGCGCGCCGCCCGGCACCGGAACTTCGGTGCCGATGATGTAGACCGGTTTCTCGCCGCCAATGCGTTCGACCGCCGCCTCGGCGACGGCCGCAAGCGCGGCGGCGCGTGCAGCGATGGTCTCGTCGGCAAGCGCGGCTGGATCGTCGGCGCAAGCCATGCTGGTGTCGAGATGCAGCTTGGTGAAGCCGGCGCCGGCATAGGCGTCGATCATCGCCTTCGCCTTCGTCATCGCCTCGGCGGAAGGAAGATGCTTCCACGGATTGGGACCGAGATGATCGCCGCCGAGGATCAGGCGATCGAGCGGAAGGCCGGCCCTTTGCGCATGGCCCTCGACGAAGCTGCGGAAGCCGGCGGGCGTCATGCCGGTGTAGCCGCCTTCGTGATTGACCTGGTTGCAGGTCGCCTCGATCAGCACATCGGAACCGCGCGACGCGCCGTGGCGGAGCGCGGCCTCGATCACCAGCGGATGCGCCGAACAGATCGAGGCGATGCCGCCTTTCTCACCCGCGGCGCGCTTCACCGCGATGCTGGCAAATCTCTGCATCGCGGCCCTCACGGCCGGCCCCTCCCGGCGGTGGTTGCGAAAGCCTCAACCTCGGCCAGCGGAAAGACACCTTCCATTGGCCCCTTGCGAGTAACGGCTAGCGCGCCACACGCATTGGCGATCATGAGCGCCTGGGCGGGTGCCGCACCACGAAGCCAGAATGAGACGAAGGCAGCGCCGAAACAGTCACCGGCGCCGGTCGGATCGACCTCGTTGATGGCAAAGCCCGGCAAGGCCACCGTGCCGTGACGGTCGTGGAAGGCGGCGCCGTCGGCGCCCTTCTTGAGGACGACGCAGGAAACGCCGCGCTGCAGGAGGTCGTCGACCGCGCCCTTTTCGTCGCCGGCCGACGAAAACAGGAACAGTTCGTTGCCGCTCGGCAGGAAGACATCGGTTTGCTTGAGCACTTGGTCGAGCGCTTCGCGCATGCCGGAGGCCTGCATGATCTCGCGGCGAATGTTGGGGTCGAAGGACACCGTCCCGCCCTTGGCCTTCACCGTTTGGATCGCCGACAACGCGACATCGGTGGCGCGGTCGGAGAACAGTGACGAGCCCATGATATGGACATGGTCGGCGCCGGCCAGCATGCTTGTAGCAGCGGCATCGATCCCGACCAGGCCGGCGGCGCTGTTGCGGATGTTGAAGACAAAGTGCCGGCTGCCATCCGCCCGGTAGGTGACGAAGGCGGTGCCCGTCGCGTGGTCCTTGTGAACCGCGATCGCCGACACGTCGGCTCCCAGGGTCCGCAGCCGCTCGATGTTCAACTGGCCGAAATCGTCCTCGCCGACCGCGCCGATCAGGCCGGCGGGTTGGCCGAGCGCTGCGGCCTGGCCGATGAAGATGGCGGGCGCGCCGGACGGATAAGGCCCCAGCAGCGGGCCCGGTTCGAGAAAGCTCTGGCCGATACGCTCGGCCATGATCTCGACGAGGATCTCGCCGGCTGAGACCAGCTTCTTCATCGCGGAATTCCTCCCGGCGTTTCGCTCCAGTCCGACTGCGGACTTCAGTCGCGCACAATTGTGCCTGGCGGCAACCGACATCCGGAGTCAATACGGCTTGCACTTTTTGCGCCAATTAATAAATTTACGCGTGGAATAATTTTATTATACGCGTTAAAACAGCTACAGTTTTCTGTAAAATTTTGCCTTGCGGTTGCACGCCGGCGCACCGTAAGTAGGTGCCGGACAGCACAAGGAACGAGGTTTCCGGAAGGCGGGGAATCGCTGGCGATGAAGCACAAGACGATGGAGGACTTCGCGCGCTCGTGTGGCGTCTCCAGGCCGACCTTGTCGAAATATTTCGACGATCCGACCAGCGTCAAGCCGGCGACGCGAAAGCGCATCGAGGAAGCGCTGCGCTCGTCCGACTACCAGCCCAATTTGTTCGCGCGCAACCTCAACCGCAAGCGTACCCGCAGCATCGGCATCATGGTGCCGACGGTGGCCGATCCCTTCTATTCGGAGATGGTCAGCCGCATAGAACTCAGGCTGCGCGACGAGGGCTACTGGCCGATCGTGATCTCCTCGCACGGCTCGCGCGAACTCGAAGTGGAGGCAACGCGAACGATCCTGTCGCTGAAAGTCTCCGGCGCGCTGATCGCACCGCTCGGCGTGCGCTCGGACCACCGCACGCTGGAAAAGCTGACGCAGGCGATCCCGGTCGTCTATTTCGACACCTATCTCGAAGGCGGGACGCCGTTCGTCGGCAACAACAACGCACAGAGCGTCTCGACCATCGTCGATTATCTTTGCCGGTCCGGCGGCGCCCCGGTCTATTTCGACATCCCGCATGTCAACCACAACTCGCCGGAACGGCTGGAGAGCTATGTCGCCTCGATGAAGCGGCTCGGGCATGAGCCGGTCGTCATCGGCAACACCGAGGACTACACTTGGGATTTCGAACGGATCGGCTACGAGCAGACGGAAACGATGCTCGACAATGGCGGCCTGGCGGGAAAGACCATCCTGTGCAACAACGACCGCTTGGCCTTTGGCGTGATGGCCGCCGCCTATGCGCGCGGACTCAAGATCGGCCGCAAGGGCGATTGCGACCTGCGGGTAGCCGCCCATGACGATCATCCACTCAGCCGCTACACCTGCCCCGGTCTCACCACCATGGCGCAGGACTTCGCCTCGATGGCCGGGCGCAGCGTCGAGATGCTGCTGGCGGTGCTTGAGGAGGACGACACGGCGGTCGCACCCAAAGTCAGTCTCGATGCGACGCTGGTGATGCGTCAGTCGGCCTGATCTTTCCCAAAAGCCGAATCGAAGCCGCGCCATGCGGCGACCGCAGCGCCAACGGCCTGTCGCGCTGCCGTGCCATGGCGGCCCATGGAAACAAAACCATGGATCTGGCCTGGCCAACGCCGCAGCACGACCGGCACACCGTCATCTTGCAGACGCCCGGCGTAGGCCTCGCCTTCATCAGCGAGGATGTCGTGACCGGCGATGGCGACGAAGGCTGGCGCCGCGCCGGCGAGGCTCTCCGCCCTGAGTGGCGAGGCGCGCCAGTCGTCGATGTCGGCGGCATAGCGGACATAGTGATCGCGAAACCAGGCCATGGTCGAGGCGGTCAGGCCAAAACCTTCGGCGAAGCGGCGATAGCTGTCCGCCGTCTGCGCGGCATCAGTGTTGGGATAGAACAGCAGCTGCGCGGTCAACGGAATAGGATCGCCCCGCGCGAGAAGACTAAGCACCGTGGCGAGATTGCCGCCGGCGCTGTCGCCGGCAACGGCAATGCGCCGAGCGTCGATGCCGAGATCGCCAGGTGCCTCTTGCATGAAGGAGAGCACGGCGCGGCAATCCTCGACCGCGGCCGGGAATTTGTGCTCCGGCGCCAGCCGGTAGGCGGGCGAAACGACGACGCAAGCCGCCATATTGGCGAACCAGCGGCAGATCTCGTCATGGGAATCGAGATTGCCGATCACCCAGCCGCCGCCATGCAGGTAAAGCAGCGCCGGGGCAGTTGCATCAGGCGCGTCCTGCCCGCGATAGATCCTGAGCGTCAGCGAACCGCCGGGTCCAAGGATGGCGCGCTCAGTGACCGAAGCCACCGGCTCGCGCTCACCCTGCTGGTCCGGAAGGCCTTCTTCGTAGGCACAGCGCGCCTGTTGCGGTGTACCGGTCTCGAATGGCAAGGCGTCAGCCTGCCGGCCGAGCTCGAGCACATGCCGGGCTTCCGGGTCGAGTGGGGACAGGGACGGCGCTGAAGGCGATGTCATCATGGATCTCCCTCCCCGTCAGGCAAGCAGACCTGCCGCCTCGTCCTCGCCGAGCAGCGGCGGCTGGTCGACGGTCCCATTGACGGCAATTGAGCCGCGGCTTTCGCCCGAAGCCAGGATCGCTTCCATGATCTCCAGAACATGCAGCGCCAGATCGCCGGAGGCGCGGGGCTTGCGCCCATCGGCCAGCGCCCGCGCAAGATCGGCGACGCCTAGCATGCGGTAGTTGGCGCGGTCGGGTGCGACATAGGGCCAGTTGCGCGCACCGTAGAGTTGGGCCTCGCTGGCGAAATCAGCCCAGTAGTCGCCGCGCGCCGAGAGCGAAACTGTGCCGCCGAATGTGTCGGGATCGGGCAATCGCAGCGAGCCTTCGGTGCCGTGCAGTTCGATCGGATGGTTGGAGTGCTTGAACACGTCCCAGGACGCGCCGAAGGTGACGGTGGCGCCAGAGCGGAACTCCAGCAGGGACAGGATGGTGGTCGGCGTGCCGACCTTGAAGCTGGTGTTCTTGTAAGGACCTTCGGCTGATATCAGACGTTCCTCCTGACCGCGCGTCGCCATCGCCATGACGCGCTCGACCGGGCCGAGCAGGTTGACCAGCATCGTCAGGTAGTAAGGGCCCATGTCGAAGACCGGGCCGCCGCCTGGCTGATAGTAGAATTGCGGATTGGGATGCCAGTGCTCCATGCCGCGCCCCATCATGAAGGCGGTGCCGGTCACAGCGCGGCCGATCGCACCCTCATCCATCAGCCGGCGCGCCCGCCGTCCGGCAGCGCCGAGGAAGGTGTCGGGAGCCGAGCCGAGCTGCAACCCGCGCGCCCTCGCCTCCTCGACCAGCCGGCGGCCGTCGGCGGCCGATGTCGCCAAAGGCTTTTCGGTAAAGACGTGCTTTCCCGCCGAAAGCGCCGAAAGCGAAATGTCGAAATGCGCCGCCGGTATCGTCAAATTGAGAACAAGATCGATGTCCGGGTCGGCCAGCAGCGCGTCGACGCCGAGTGCGCGGATGCCATGCTCCCTGGCGCGCAGCGCAGCCATATCGGCCGAAATGTCGGCGCAGGCGCTGAGCTCTACCCCGCCGAACAGAGCCGCATTGCGCAAATAGGTCATCGAGATGTTGCCGCATCCGATGACGCCGACGCCGAGCTTTGTCTTTGATTTTCTGTGCATTTCAGATCGTACCTCTAGGTCATGGCCTGGCTACGGCAAGGTTCATAGTCGAAAGCCGCTATATAACATTTTAAATCTTGACGCGCGTAAAATTTTTATAGAGCATGTGAAAAGGCTGGCGCAGCATTGGGGGCCGCCAGCCTTGAGGAGGAGAACATGACTGACATGAAAAAACGGCCAACGGCCGATGCGAATCCCGTGGGTCATGCGCGCACTGGATCTTTCCGTCGCGGTCAGGGACCGAGACGGGTTCAGGCATAGATCACCTTGGCCCTGGTCCTATCAAGCTGGCTGCGTATTGGACCGGGCAGGCCATCGTCGGTGATCACCACATCGACGGCCGACAGCGAAAATGCCTTGGAGGTCCCGCTGACGCCCCATTTGCTCGAATCGGCGAGGAGGACAACGCGCCGGGCCATGCGAACGAGGTTTCGCTTCGTTCGCGCCATGTCTTCGTTCACGTCGACCACATCCAGTGACGAGTCTATCGCATGCGCTCCAACAAAGACCTGATGCGCCACCAAGCCGCCGAGAGCCGTATCGGCATCGGTGATCAGTGTGCTCACCGTGTCGGGATAGACCCGGCCGCCGATCATATGAACGTCGAGCCCGGGACGATGCATAAGGTGCTGCACGATATTCATGGCCGTGGCCGCGACCACGACATTGCTGAGCGGCGGTAACTGCATGGCAAGCTGCATCAATGTCGAGCCGCCGTCGAAGATGACCGATTGGTTGTCCTCGAAGAGGTCTACCGCCGCCCGGGCGATGCGCTTCTTTGCGTCGAGGTTCGCTTGCATCCGCCGGGCGAACGCGGCCGTAGTCGAATCGGTGGTACGGGTCACCGCCCCTCCACGGGTCTTGGTCAGTAGTCCCTTTCGGTCCAGTATCTCGAGGTCGGAGCGCACCGTGACTTCCGACACGCCAAACCCGTCTGACAGGTCCTTCGTGCGAACCTGTCCGCTGCGTTGCACCTCACCCAGGATCGATTGGCGTCTCTGCTCCGACAACATTGCCCTGCCCTTGCCTCCCTGCGCCAAGCAACCGCTCTGGCCTCGGCTCACCTTAGCAAAAATACGCAAATTCGAAAGCTTTCGAAAGATTGTTTTTCTTATTTCTTTCGGAAACACTGGGTCCAGGATTTTGAAATCAAACGATTGAGGAATTTTGCACTCATGAGCCTAGGAACCAAGGTGCGTCTTGCGCGCCTCTTCTCGCATCCATCGGGGAACCTTTTTGGCGGCGCCGTCGACCACTTCGTCGGCTATGGTGACGTGCGCAAAGGCGGCCTTGCCGACCTGCCGGGTGCGCTTGCCCGCGTCATGGCGGGCAGACCCGACTACGTCAGCATCCAGCCTGGCACCGCGCGCCATCTGTGGCCGCAATATGCGGGCAGGGCTTCCTTGGTGATTCAGGCGGGCTGCTTCACTCCGGACGATCGCATCAGCGAGTTGATCGCAACGCCCGAGGATGCGGTGCGCGCCGGGGCCGATGCGTTGGCCGTGGCCATTCCGGTGCGCGGCGCCACCGAGGGCAAATACATACGCTGGCTGACCGATTCGGTGAATGCAGCGGCCCGCTACGGCATGCCTGTGGTGGCGCATATCTACCCTCGCGATTTCACCGACGGAGCAAAGATCGTCTTCACCCCCGACGAGATCGCCTATGCGGCGCGCATCGGCTACGAGTCCGGCGTCGACGTGATCAAGATCGGCTACACGGGCGATTTCGAGTCGTTCCGAGAGACCGTCCGGACCTGCCCGGTGCCGGTTGTGATCGCCGGTGGTCCGAAAACCGATACGCTGCTCGGCGCGCTTAAGCAGACGGCGGACGCCATCCGTGCCGGCGCACGCGGTGCCGTGGTAGGCCGCAATCTCTGGGGGCATGGCGATCCGGAGAAGGCTGCGCTTGCCTTTCGGGGCGTCATCCATGACGGCCTTTCGGCGCAAGACGCCCTGGCAAAGGCGGGTGCCTGAACGATGCCCACCGTCCCTTCAATCCTCGGCTTCGGCGCTATTGCGATCGACGACATCGTCTATGTCGATCAGCCGTTGTCGGCGGGCAAGGGGAAGGTTCTGCATAGTGCCCGGTCTTTCGGGGGAAATGTCGCGACGGCGCTAGCCGCCGTCGCGCGGCTCGGCGGAAGCGCCGGGTTCGTCGGATGGCTGGGCAGCGCCGCTGACGACGCCGTGCTGCGCGATCTCGTTGCGAGCGGTGTTGAAACCGAATTCGCGCCGCGCCACCCGGACGCGCGCCCGGTGCGCTCGCACATTACCGTCGGCTCGGACGGGGAACGGTTCATCGCGTATGAGGACGACGCGATGCTGGGCACCGCGTCGGACTTCCCGGACGAGGTCCTCAGCCGCGCGACTGTCCTGATCGTCGATAGCTACGCGATCCGGTCGCTGGATGTCGTGGCTCGCGCTCGCGATCTCGGCCTTGCGATCCTCGGCGATATCGAATGGAGCTGCGGCCCAGCCACGGAGCGGCTGATCGCGCTCTGCGACCATCTCATTCTTCCCCTCGGCTTTGCGCGGACTGCCACAGGGCGCCGATCGCCCGCCGAGTTGCTCGATGCATTGTGGTCGCCGTCGCGGTCCGCCGTGGTTCTGACCGATGGCGGCAGGGGCGTGTACTATCGCGGGCGTAAAGAGACAGGTCTCTGGCATCTGCCCCCGCACCGGGTTGTGGTCGTCGACTCGACCGGCGCGGGTGACTGCTTTCATGGCGCCTACGCCCATGCGTTGATGCGCGGAGCCGACACCGCAGGCCGGGTGGCATTCGCGGCCGCGGCGGCGGCCCTCTCGATAACGGGGCGTGGCGGGCGCGAGGCGCTTCCGACCGACGACCAGGTCACGGAACTCCTGGCATCGACGAACGCGCCGTCAGCAGTCGAACTGAAAAATGCGTATGTCGATACTGGAACATAGCCTGAAACTATCCGAGGAAACATTTCGCAGGTGAACATAAGCCGAGAATAATTATAAGAATCATTGGCTTATACTTGTGGAGGCAGGAAGATGGCAGAAGTCATTCTAGAGAATATCTGCAAAACTTACGGGAACAATTTTCGCGCAATCGACCAATTGAACCTATCGGTCGAGGACGGCGAGTTCTTGATTCTCGTCGGGCCGTCCGGCTGCGGCAAATCCACCGCGTTGCGAATGATCGCGGGATTGGAGGACATCACCAGCGGCAGCCTTCGGATCGGCGGAGTCGACGTCGTCGACATGCCGCCCAAGGACCGCGACATCGCGATGGTCTTCCAGAGCTACGCACTCTACCCGCATATGACGGTGTTCGAAAACATCGCCTTTTCGATGCGGCTGGCAGGCAAGCCGAAGGCCGAGCGCAAGAAGCGCGTGGGCGAGATCGCCAAAACCCTTCAGCTGACGTCTTTGCTGGACAGCAAACCCGCGAACCTGTCAGGCGGACAGCGCCAACGGGTTGCCATGGGCCGCGCCATGGTACGCGAGCCGGCCGCCTTTCTCATGGACGAACCCCTTTCCAACCTCGATGCGAAACTGCGTGTTCAAATGCGCGCCGAAATCACCAGCCTGCAAAAGCAGCTCGGCGTAACGACCATATACGTGACCCACGACCAAATCGAAGCGATGACGATGGGCGACAGGGTCGCGGTGTTGAAGGGCGGCGTGCTGCAGCAGGTCGACACACCCAAGAGACTGTATGAGTCGCCGGTGAATGCCTTCGTCGCCGGCTTCATCGGTTCTCCGTCGATGAACCTTTTCGAAGCGACCCTAAAGGGCGGCGAGCTCGGTTTTCGCGACTTCGCCATCCGATTGCAGGATGCAGCTTTCGTCGGCAGGCCCGCTCTGAGGTCCTATGAGGGCTGCAAGATCGTGTTCGGCATACGGCCCGAGGATCTTTATGACAGCAGCCTCGAATCCGGCCGCAATTATCAGACGATACCCGCAAAGGTGACTTCGATCGAAGAGCTCGGCTCTGAACATATCGTCCACCTGAACATCGACGCGGTCCGGGTGGACTCCGGCGATCCGGACGCAGCGGAGGATTTTGGCCTGGCATCGAACGCAGTGGCGAGATTCGAACCGGCCAGCGCCATCCACTCCGACTCGGAAATCCGGTTGGCCGTGGATGATGCCAAGTTCCATTTCTTCGATCCCGAGACGCATCTAGCGATCTGAAGATCTGCAGCAGACCGCAGGCGAGAGGGAGGCGCCTGCGAAAGATACTCGCAAGAAGGCTTCTGAATAAACCAGACGATCGTCCGCATTGTGCGGTCGATCTTGTAGAAGGAGGAGAAAATGATGTTTCGGATGCAACCCGCGATGCTGAAAATAGCCGCGGCCGCATGGTTGCTTGGCGCAACCAGCGCCATGGCGGACACGACGCTGGAATTCACCCAATGGTGGGAGCCTGAATTGCCGGCTGGCTCGCTCAGGGCAATCATGGATGACTTCGAGGCCGCAAACCCCGGAATCAAGGTGACATTGGTCAGCGGCCCCTACGCGACCACGCGAGACCAGATCTCGGTGGGTGCCGCAACCGGAACGCTCAGCGACGTCGTCGGTCTCGACGGCGCCTGGGTGAACAATCTGAATGCGCAGAGCGCACTCGCCGACATGAGTCCGATGATGGATGCGAGTGGTTTCGACAAGAGCCAGGTCGCGGACATCATCAAGGTGGACGGCAAGGCGGTGATGTTTCCCGTGGCTTCCTTCGTTTATCCGGTCTTCGTGAATTTGGACCTCGCCGCCCAGGCAGGCGTGACCAAGCTGCCGTCGACCCGCGCGGAGTTTCTCGAAGCCGCCAAGAAGATGACGCACGCCGACAAGAACCAGTATGGCTGGGTGTTGCCCCTGTCGCTGCAAACGCCATCCGGCGTCCAGAACGACATGATGTCTTGGGTTTGGGCTTCGGGTCAGTCGATGATGGCGAACGGCAAGCCCGCTCTCGAGGGCAAGCCGGTGGTGGATATGCTCACCTTCGTCAAATCACTCAACGACGCCGGCACCATCTCGCCCGGCATCGCCACTAAGACCGAGCAGGAAAAGGTCGAGGAATTCGTCAACGACCGCGTCGGGATGATGATCGACTCGCTCGCGCATGTGAACCTCATCCGCAAACGCAACCCCAAGCTGAACTTCGACCTCATCCCGGTCCCGGTCGTAGAAAACTATACCGGCAAGCGCGGCCTTCCCTATGCCTCCTGGGGCATCGGCATCTCTGCTGCCTCGAAACATCAGGAGGAAGCCTGGAAACTCGTCCAATATCTGATGAGTGAAGAGGTGAACGCCAAGCTCGTGTCGCTTGCAAACGCCTTCCCGGGCAACGTCAACGCCAAACCCGATTTCGTGACCTCGGACAAAGCTTTCGGCAAGGCTTTCGAAATCTTCAAGACCGGTTATCTCGCCAATGAGTTCACGGGCCTGCCGGTGGCTGAAGACCTGATGACCCAGTTCGACGTTCAAGCCCAGAAGATGCTCGCCGGCGAGCAGTCTCCGGAACAAGCTGCAGCCACCGCTCAGAAGGGCTGGATGGCGAAATTCTGATCGGCCTTTTCCCGTTTGCTATGTTCGACCGGGTGGCCTGACTTCGGGCAGGCCACCCGGCAACAACGGATCGGCAATTTGAGATGGACCTGTTTCCGAAGCTTACCTTCTCGCTGAAGGCGTATCCCAAGGTTGGCACATGACCCGGCAAAAGCGCTCCCACCACAAGCTGAAACGAGCGGTCGCACCCTACCTCTATCTGTCGCCCTCGCTGCTCATAATCGGGCTTCTGATGCTGCTGCCGATGGTGACGGTGATTGCCTACTCGTTCCAGAACAGCGCGGTGCTGCGTCGTGACCCGTCCTTTGCCGGACTGAAACACTACCAGGCGATCTTTAACGATCCGGTGTTCTGGGCTTCGCTGTGGCACACGCTCTACTTCACATGCATGAGTGTCATTTTCCACATGACCATCGGCATGATCTTCGCGCTCATGCTGAACAGCGAGCGCATCAATCCGACGCTGCGCAATATCCTGCGCGTGCTCTACATTCTGCCCTGGCTGTTCACCGCGGTGATTATCGCCGTGATCTGGCGCCTCCTGCTTGAGCCGAACGGTGTCGTGAACAGCGTTCTCATGCAAATCGGCATCATCGGTTCCAAGGTCGAGTGGTTTTCCTCGCCCGAGACCGCGCTGCACGCCGTCACCTTCGCCAATATCTGGGCGGGCTACCCGCTTTTCATGGTCAGCCTGCTCGCAGGCTTGCAGGGCATTCCCAAGGATTTCTACGAGGCCGCCGATATCGACGGGGCTAAGGCCTACCAGAAGCTGATCTTCATCACGATCCCGCAGCTGATGCCGATCATCATCAGCATCTCGCTGCTCGACTTCATCTGGACCATGCAGGTCTTTCCATTGATCTGGATAACGACGGGCGGCGGTCCGATCTATTCGACCGAGGTCCTCAGCACCTACACGTACAAGCTGGCGTTTTCGAGCTACAACCTGTCGCAGGCGTCGGCAAGCGCCGTGGTCATCCTGCTGATCTCTCTCGGCCTGACGCTGTTCTACATCCGCTATCAAAAGGCTCGGTAGTCACCATGAGGAAAAGGCACACGCCGAAAGACAGGCTGATCACCGTCGCGCTGCATGTCGCGCTTGCCGCAGGGCTCTTTTTCGCGGCCTTCCCGATCTACTGGATGCTGAGCAGCTCGTTCAAGTCGAATACCGAAATCTTTGCCCTGCCACCAACCGTCCTGCCGAAGGCCTTCACGCTGGAAGCGTATGCGGCCATCCTTGGCGACCCGGTAAAGCTGCGCTTCTTCTTCAACAGCTACTTCGTGGCCGGGGCGGTGACCGTGCTGACGGTGCTGATCGCCTTGCTGGCGGCCTATGGGTTCAGCCGTTTCAATTTCCGCGGCAAGGGCAGCCTCAACACACTCATCATCAGCACGCAGACGATCCCGCCGATCACGCTTTTGATCCCCTTCTTCGGGCTTGTCGTCTCGTATGGCATCTTCGACACCTACGTCGCACTGATCCTGACTTACCTGGTGTTTACGCTGCCCTACGCGATCCTCCTGATGACGGGATATCTGAACACCTTGCCCCGCGATCTCGATGAAGCGGTGGCTGTCGACGGCGGCAGCAGCTGGACCGCACTCTGGCGGGTGATCGTCCCGATTTCACTGCCTGGTATCGTGGCGACGTCGGTCTACACCTTCCTGTTGTGCTGGAACGAATTTCTCTTTGCGCTGACGCTGACGAAGTCAACGTCCATGCGCACCGTCCCGATCGGTATCCAGCTGTTGATGGGGCAGCACGCCTTCGAATGGAACCAGATGATGGCAATGAGCGTGCTCGGCTCGCTACCGCTCTTGCTCATCTACCTCGTTGCCCAGAGGTTCTTCCTCGCCGGTATGACCGCCGGCTCGGTCAAGTAGGATGTCCCTCCCACGGAGAACTGATGGAGTAGGCCGCGCATCGAAATCGATGGATTGGACCTTCTCTGCTGGCAGGCGATATCGCCGCGGCCTCAGGCGTCGTCATAGCGCCGCTGATCGTGCTGGAGCCGTTCTTCCAGCGCCACATCATCGAAGGGCCTATGTAGGTGGAATCAAGGAATGAAAGGATGAACGTGAAAGACCTCAAAGTCGGCTGCCAGACCTTCACCTGGGAAATGCTCGGAGACCGTTTTGCCGGCGGCCCCGACGACCTGCTCAAAGCGATCGCCGATGGCGGCTATGCCGGCATCGAGATCACCGACACGATGATCGGCCGCTATGCCGGCAAGCCGGCGGAGTTCGCTGCGGCGCTGAAGACATCCGGCCTGACGCTGGTCTCCTTCGCGTTCGGTTCGGACAGCGGCTTCACACTCAAGGAGAAGATCGGCGCCGACCTCGAGACCGCCAAGCGCTGGATCGATTTCGCCGCCGCCTTTCCGGGCGCGATGGTGTCCATGGGCTCGGCCACCGTCGTGTCGGACGGTCCGCGCGACGACAAGTTCGCCATTGCGGCCGAGGTCTACAACAAGGCTGGTGAACTCGGCCGCAGGGCCGGCGTCCAGGTCGCGGTGCATCCGAGCTCGCACCACAACACGCTGCTCTACGACCGCCCCGATTGCGACCGTATCTTCGGGCTGCTCGATGCCTCGCTGGTCGGCTGGGTGCCGGACACCGGCCACATCCTGCGCGGCCACAAGGACATGGCCGACACGCTCACCACCTATCGCGATCGCATCTGCTACGTGCACCTGAAGGATGTCGATGCGAGCGGCACCTGGGCGATGCTCGGCAAGGGCGTCTGCGACACCGCGAAGGTGATCGAGATCGCCAGTGCGGCACCCAACTTCAATGGCTGGCTGGTGGTGGAGGAAGAGTCCGAGACCGCCGCCGCCGATCCGGCCGGCGCGGTCAAGACCAACCGCCAGACCATGCGCGGCTACGGAGCCTGAGACGATGATCCGCAAGAAAGACCGTCGCCTTCGTGTCGGTGTGCTCGGCTGCGGGCCGATCGCGCAGTTCGCGCATCTGGCGTCCTGCGTGAAGGCGAGCAATGCCGATCTCTATGCGATCTGCGACGCAGCACCCGATCTGCTCGCGCGTATGGGCGCGACCTACGAACCGCAGAAGATGTATGGCGACTATGACGCGATGCTCGCCGACCCTGCGCTGGAAGCGGTGATCGTCGCCACCTCGGACGCCTATCACGTGCCGATGTCGATCAAGGCGCTGGAAGCCGGCAAGCACGTGCTATGCGAAAAGCCGATCGGCGTCTCGGTCGAGGAAGGTGAAAAGCTGGCCGATGCGGTCAGGCGTTCCGGCAAGGTGCTGCAGGTCGGGCATATGAAGCGCTTCGATCCGGCGCTCGAGGCAGCGCGCGATTTCGTGCGCGAAGAGATGGGCGAGATCCTGGCGCTGAAGGCCTGGTACTGTGACTCAACCCATCGCTACACCAACACCGACGCGGTGCAGCCGCTGCCCGTCACCAGCAAGCTGGCGCGCAAGCCGGCCGGCAACCCGAAGGCGGATCCCAGACAGTATTTCATGCTGGCGCATGGCTCGCACCTCGTCGATACGGCGCGCTTCCTGTGCGGCGAGATCACCGCCGTGCGCGCCCGCCTCAACGAGAAATTCGGCGCCTATTGCTGGTTCGTCGAGACCGAGTTCGCCAATGGCGCGCTCGGCCATCTCGACCTCACCGTCGCCGTGCGCATGGACTGGCACGAGGGTTTTCAGCTCTATGGCGAGAACGGCTCGGTGATCGCGAAGACCTTCAATCCCTGGTACTTCCGGGCGAGTGAAGTCGACATTTTTCACGAGAAGGACGCCACCTCGCGAAAGCCGCTCGGCGCTGACGGCCATTTCTTCCGCCGCCAGCTCGAAAGCCTCGCTGAGACGGTGCTCGACGGCAAGCCGATGCGCGGCGCCAATGTCGACGACGGGCTCGCCTCGATCCGCGCCATGGTGGCGATCGCGCGCTCGGTCGAGAGCGGCGAACGCGTCGAGATTGCCAGCGTGACGGGAGCGGTCTGATGCAGATCGGGGTGTTCGCCAAGACCTTCCCGGGCAGCGAGCCGGCCGGCGTGCTGGCGTCGGTCCATGACGCGGGTTTTGCGGTCACCCAATTCAATCTCGCATGCGCCGGCCTGCCGTCGATGCCGGATGATGTTCCCGCAGCGGCGATCCGGGCAATCGATGCCGCAGTCGACAGCTCCGGCGTCGGTCTCGTGGCGCTGTCCGGCACCTACAACATGGCGCATCCGGACAAGCAGGTACGCGACGATGGCTTGCGTCGGCTGGCGGTGGTGATCGAAGCCGCCGCAAGGCTTTCCACGCCGCTCGTCACGCTCTGCACCGGAACGCGCAATCGTGACGACCAATGGGCGCACCATCCTGACAATGCCGATCCCTCGGCATGGACCGACATGGCGGTCGAGATGGAAAAGGCGCTCGAACTCGCCGAGCGTCACGGTGTCGATCTTGGGATCGAGCCCGAACAGGCCAACATCGTCACCTCCGCCCCTGACGCGATGCGGCTCATCGCCGAGATGGGTTCGAAGCGGCTGCGCATCGTGCTCGATCCGGCAAACCTGTTCGAACAGGCGGATACCGCGCAGGCGCGCGCCATGGTTGCGGCTGCAGTCGAGCGCACGGCAAGCCATGTCGCCATGGCCCATGCCAAGGACCGTTTCGCCGACGGCCGCTTTGCCACCGCCGGGCAAGGCGTCGTCGACTTCGCCGACTTCATCGCCCGGCTGAAGGCGACAGGTTTCGACGGGCCGTTGGTGACACATGGGCTTTCGGCCGGGGAAGCGCCCGGCGTCGCCCGTTTCCTCAAGGGGCTGCTGTGATGGCGCGCCCGACGATCCTGCTCCGCGATGGCGCCGCGCTTCGGGTTTCCGATACGGGCGACGGGCTGGCGGTCGTCTTTCAGCACGGGCTGGGTGGCGGCGAGGCGCAGGTTGCGCAGACCTTCCCCACAGGCTTTCGTCGCATCACGCTCGAATGCCGCGGCCATGGCGGCTCCGGCCTTGGCGAGCGCCGGCCATTTTCGTTCGAGATGTTCGCCGACGATGTGCTCGCGGCCGCCGACCAGGCCGGCCTCGACCGCTTCGTTGCCGGCGGCGTCTCGATGGGTGCCGCGATCGCGCTCCGCCTCGCCTGCCGCCATCCCGACCGCGTCGCCGCGGTGGTGCTGGTGCGGCCGGCGTGGAAGTTCACGGCAGCACCGGTGAACATGCAGCCTATAACCGAGGTCGCCGAACTCATCCTCGACCGTGGCGCCGAGAGCGCGCGGAGTATCTTCGCGCAATCCGAGACGGCGACGCGGCTTTACCGCGAGGCGCCCGACAACCTGTCCTCGCTGTTCGGCTATTTCGACCGGCCGGACGCCCACGCCTTTGCGCAGGTGCTCGCCAACATCGCCGCCGACAGGCCCGGGATTTCCGAGCGCGACGCCGCCGCCCTGCGCATCCCGACGCTGGCCATTGGCAACGCCAGCGACGCGGTCCACCCGCTGTCGGCCGCCTATACGCTCGCCGCAGTCATCCCCAATGCGATCTTCGCCGAGATCACCCCCAAGGCGCTCGACAGCGCCAGGCATTTCACCGAATTACACGCCGAGATCTCGGCCTTCCTTCACGCCCACTCGAACGTCCGGAGCTTCATTCCGTCATGACCAGCAAATCTCTCTCAGGCCCCGCCGCGATAGCCGCTCTGCCGCGCAACCGGCTGCTCGGCGAATTCTCGCTGTGGTCGGCCGATCTCGCCAATATGGAGCGCGACCTGAAGCGCATCGAGGCCCATGCCGATCTGCATCACGTCGACGTCGCCGACGCCCGCTTCACCCCCGGCTTGCTGTTCTTCCCGGATCTGGTGGCGCGCATCGCCAAGCTGACGGCGAAGCCGATCCATGTGCATCTGATGGTCGAGGCCGAAATCGTCGAGGCGCAGACGCGGCAGTTCATCGAGGCCGGCGCCGACCTCATCACCATCCATGCCGAGAATGGCGAGGCGGGCTTGCGCGCCGTCAAGCTGGCGCATGAGCTCGGCGCCGAGGCCGGCGTCGTGCTCAGGCTGGAGACGCCGGTCGCGGCAATCGTGCCTTTCCTGCCCGAGGTCGCGTTCGTCACGCTTCTCGGCACCTTGATCGGCGTCAAGGGCCAGAGCCTGTCCGAGCAGGCCTGCCCGCGTCTCATCGAGGCGCGCGCGCTGATCCGGAAAGCGGGCCGCGAGGCCGACATCGTGCTCGCCGCCGATGGCGGCATCCGCCATGAGACGGTGCCGCTGCTGCGCGCCGCCGGCGCCGACACCGTGGTGCTGGGCTCGCTCGCCTTCGGTGACCCTGACCTTGCGCAACGCATCGCCTGGCTGCACGGGCTGAAAGCAGCCGCCTGATGAGCACGCTTGCGCTTGCCTTCGATCTCGGCGGCACGGAGCTGCGCGGCGCGCTGGTCGAGCGCGGTGGCGACGTCGTCGCCCGCGTCTCGGCGCCGACGCTTGCCGTCGCAGGATCGGAGGCGGTGATCGGCCAAATCATCACGCTGGCGGACATGTTGCTCAAGGAGCACCCACAAGCGAAAGTCACCGGTATCGGAATGTGTGCGCCCGGCCCGCTCGACCCCAAGGCGGGCATCGTCATCGGGCCGCCGACACTGGCCGGCTGGCACAATGTGCCGCTGATCGACATCCTCAGCCGGCAGTTCGGCCTGCCGGTGCGGCTGGAGAACGACGCCAATGCGGCGGCCCTCGGCGAATGGCGCTTCGGCGCCGGCCGCGGCACCGGATCGCTGGTATTCGTGACCGTGTCGACCGGCATTGGCGGCGGCGTCATCGCCGACGGCCACATCTATCACGGCAGGCGCGGGCTGGCGGCCGAGATCGGCCACATGACCATCACCGGCGAAGGCGACCGCTGCTTCTGCGGCGCCGTCGGCTGCTTCGAGGCGGTCGCCTCCGGTACGGCGCTCGGACGCCGGGCGACACGGCTGACCGCGCCGGGCGACGGCTCGCTGCTCCGGCGGCTGTCCAACAATGGCGACGTCTCGGCGCGACACGTCGTCGAGGCCGCGCGGGCGGGTGATGCGGCGGCTCGCCCACTGGTCGAGGCCGAGGCGCGGTGGCTGGGCATCGGCTTCACCAACCTCCTGCATCTCTACTCGCCCGACCTGATCGTCATGGGCGGCGGCCTTTCCAACGGCTTCGACCTCCTGGCACCGACCATCAGGGCGACCGTCGAGCACCGCGCCATGCAAGCCTATCGCGACGTGCCGATCGTTCCGGCCGAACTTGGCGACCAGGCGGGCCTGGTCGGCGCGGCGAGCCTGATCCTATGGGAGGGCGAGCCCGGCACGGCGCTGGCGATGGTGCAGAACGAGGAGACGACAACCGGCGCCAGGGAGGCAAGCCAAGGCTGAGCTCAAGCTGCGCGGCGCGCGCAAATCCTATGGAGCCGCCGAGATCATCAGGGGTATCGACCTCGACGTCGAGGACCGCGAATTCATCGTCTTCGTCGACCCGTCCGGTTGAGGGAAGTCCACGCTGCCGCGCCTGATCGCCGGGCTGGAAAGGATCAGCGCAGGCGACCTCATGATCGACGGTGCGCGCCAACGACATCGACCCGTCCGCGCGTGGGCTGGCCATGGTGTTCCAGTCCTATGCGGCCTATCCGCATATGAGCGTGGCCGAGAATAGGGGGCTTCGCACTGAAGATCACTGGGGTGCCGCCGCAGGAGCGGGAGCGCAAGGTGAAGGAGGCGGCCGACGTATCCGGAATGGTGGCCCCTGGCCGCAGCCTGCGCTCTGCGGAGGATCGACAACGCGCGGATCGGTAGCCGTTTGCGAGAATGTCCATCTCAAGAGTCTTAAGGCGTAATCTGTAGTGCAAAGATGTCAAATGCCCACTCCCAACAATCCTCCGGCCGCGGTCAGACGCGCCCTGCGCAGGCTGGGAGCGAATATCCACGATGCCCGGCGGCGGCTCCCAATGGCGCTGGTGGCGAGCGCGCCTTTACCTCGCGCTCGACCCTGCAACGGGTCGAGGCGGGCGACACGAATGTCAGCGCCGGCATATATGCCGCCGCAATCACAGCTTCCTTTGGCTCGGAAAGACGGCGCGCGAGCGACGGATGAATCGGCCGAGTTGACAAAACCATCGTGCAGCGTCACCTCATTGCTCTCTAACAATGCTTCCGGGGGGCGGCTTTGCTTTTCTTTCGATCTCTCTGCCGTCGTGTGCTCTTGACTGTGGCCTTTTTTGCAGCACTGCCGACGATGCCGGCACTGGCATGGGCCCCGGATACTGTCATGACCTTCCAGGTGATCCGGAACTCGGACCCCGCATGTGAACCAACCTGCCCTGCGTGGATCTACGCTGCAGGTTCGATTGAAACCTCGTCCCCATCGGCTTTGCGCAAGCTGCTGAAGAGCCTCGGCGCAGTTCACCTGCCCATCGTCTTGGCATCGAACGGTGGTGACCGTCAGTCCGCCCAGGAACTCGGCAGGATCGCCAGAAAGAACAAGCTGACAATCGCTATTGGGACTTCACCCGTAGTTTGCAAAGACAAAGCCTCGGTCTGTCGCACGATGCCAGAGATTGACGGCCAGGGTCGATTCGAAGAAGCCAACTGCCTGTCTGCCTGCCCCTTGTTCCTTGCTGGTGGCGTCAAAAGGCTCAACAGCGACCGCAACTTTATCGCGGTCCACAAGGGACAAGCCGTCCTGTACTCAAATGGCGACAGGACCTTCACTCAAATAAAATCCGCCAAGAGGGTTGCCAAGGTTCTAGCCAATGCTCACCTGGAGAAGAAGCAATATCTCCGGGAAATGGGCGTAGCCGTCGCGCTGGAGGATGAGGCTTTCAAGCATGGTGGCGACGACTTTTATGAAGTCCCGATCGATCGGCAGCGCAGTTGGGGCTTGATCACCGGCTCAGTCGAAGAGTTGGATTTCACCGATCCCCACTTCTGCAAAAGACAGCCGCTCCCCGAGAATTGCGTCCCAAAACAAAATGGCCTGCCACGACGTAAGTCATGAAATGGGTGGCTTATTTCCGCGCAGCCACTCGACCGGAAGAGATCAGCCGCGTATCTCAGTCAAGCAAGCCGCCGTTACGAGGCCAACCGGCTCTTAAGCCGTTTCTCGCGGAGACGGGTGCCAGCCCGCCAGGTGCGGGCGGTTTGTCGTCCGTCGTCTGCTGGGCGATCCGTACCAGATCGCTGAGCGCCGAACGGATTTGCGGCCAGGGAAACACGGAGCATTCCACCCAGGCCTCACCCTCGCGCAACACGGCATCGAGCTTACCCGCGACGCCGGCGACAGTCGTGGCAGGCGTCGTTGAGAGCGCTTGCATCAGATCCTGCGCCCGGTTGGCAGCCTCGCGCTCAGCTCGAAGGGCCGCAGCATAGCCGCCCTCCTCCGCAGCCGTGTCCCAGCGTGCCTTATGCGCTGCGAGGTCAGCTTCGGCCTTTTCCCGGAGATCCGCTGTGTCCGGGCGCTTGCCGAGCACTTCATTGAGCGCCTCGATCGAGTGGACCGTCACATCCTCACCCTCAGGCAGGCACACGGTTGCGCAAGGAAAGCCGACCTTCGAGACAAGCCTCGTCTCCAGGCGCTGCTGCTTGCGGCAAAGCCGCTCGGTCAGCTTGTGGGTTTTCTCCCATTCCCGCCAAAGCGCCAGCGCTGGGTCAGAAGGCGCATTCGTCCTTCCGGCGTCGCCTGCGGACGCGTTACCTTCGAGTTGCCACGCTGTGGTAGCCGCGATGGTTCCGGCAAGCACTTGTCGGCGAGTGACGAAAGGCAGAGTCGTGGTATTCTCGGAATCACCCATGATCCGAGCTCCTCAGAAGCTTCGGTTGTGGTCAGCTGGATGGGATGTGCGGACATCCTGTCCAGCTATTTTTTGCACGCTAGAGCAGTGTTGGGGCTAAAGTGCACCAACGCCTGCCGCGGCCAATTCCGTCCCGCGGCGCTGGTTGATACGCACGCTACGAGATCAGGCATTGATAGAAAAAATATCAATTGGGCGCGCCGAATGTCAATAGAAAATCTATCAAAACTGCGGCAGACGGTTAGTACGCGCCAAATCAAAGCGGCGCGCGCCTTGCTTGGGTGGTCCCAGGCGGACCTGGCACGCCACTCTTCGGTGTCTGAGCCAACCATAGCTCGTCTGGAGGCCGAAGACGGCCCACTCGGGGGGCGCCCTGGAACCGCAGCGAAAATTCTCAAGGCATTGACCGATGCCGGAACAGAATTCATGCTCGAGAACGGTAGCGGACCTGGAGTGAGACTTATCAAAGCTCGCCAAAGCCCTGAGTGACCCGCGTTCGCTCCTATCGTCTACATGCGGTCAGACACGGCTCATCGCGCGAGGCCTGAACTAGCGCTGTCACTCGTTGAGGAAGTCACAGTTCATTTGCTGCGTTGTCCAGACCCATCTCACATCCCGATCCCAACGCCGCGCTTTCTGCCGAAGCTCCAGTCGATGCCGCCGCTGTCTTGCACGAGCCCGCTGATGTGCTGGCCGATGCGCTTTTCGAGCATCGGCTGCCAGGGAACGAGCTGAAGCCCGAGCCCGTTGTCCAGCATGGCAAAACGCCCGCTGGCAAGGCGGACCGAGCCAAGGAGCGTGCCGCCGACATAGTTGCCGGGCTGAACGGGCGCGTAGGTGAGGCCGCGCGCAGCGGCCATTTCCTTGCCGACGCGCGTGACCTCCTGGAGTTCCAGCGTGGCAACAAGGTCGCGCGAGAAGGTGAAGGTCCCGCTCCCCGCATCGCGTTCGGCATGGCCCATCCTGACGAGCTGGGCAGCCCGCCTGTCGAGAGCGTTATCGACGTCGAGACCAAAGCCTGACCGGACCAACGGCACCGGGCTTTTGGCCGCCAGCTCCCGGTCCAGCCAGGTGGCGCCGTCGCTGCCGACCTGTGCATCAAGATCGAACGTCGACAACACGCGGACGGAGAAGTCCCTGCCGCGGCTGCGGGCATCATAGGCGATGCCGCGCTCGGGCAAGTTTTCCGGAATGCGCCAGTGGTCGTCGTCGATGCGCTCGACATGGCCGGCCCGCCGCAGCGCTTCGAGACGGCGAACATGGAAAGGGACGAAGGCATCCGGGTCCTTGCCCTGCTCCAAAAATGTCTCGCGGATCGCCTCCAGGTGTCTGCTCGGCCGATAGATGCCATCCTCGCCGGCAACGCTGCCGATGTTGCGGTCAGCCGAACGCGGCTCTTCCTTCGGCAGGATGGGATCGAGCGCCACGATATGGCCGCGCTGAACGTCATTTAGCTTTGCCGCATCCGCGGTCTCGACATAGTGCGTGCGCCCGTCCACGCCATCGACGACGAGCGACAGACGGTCGATCATCTCGTCGCCGGCGAGCCCCTTGGCGAGCACACGGCCGACGACCGGCTCGGTGATGGTCTGCCGGTGCAGGACATATTGGGCCGCGCTCCGCTCATGGGCGAGGCCGTGCTCCTCCAGCGCCCGGTGCATGGTCTTGATGATATCGTTGCGCTCGCCAAGCGCCCGCAGCGTGCTCTCGGCCCGATCGGAAATGAACCATCGGCCGGGCTCGAGCTCGTTCGCCAGGCCGAAGTGCTCCAGTCTCTTCGCCCGATCGATCAGCAGATAGCGATTGCTGGAAATGGTGTAGCTGTCGCTGGCATTGGGACGGAGGTCGACAAGATCGTGCTCCTGCTGTTCGGCGATCAGCATGCGGTCGAGTCTTGTCAGCCGTTCTGCGTCCACCTCGTTGGCCAGCTTGCGGGCGACTTCGATCTCGCTTTGCAGCCCGAGTTCCCGTTCCACCAGCTCGGTTGCCCGATGGCGGATGCCATGGGCGATGTAGTCGCCGGCGATGTTCAGGATCTTGCCGTCGCCGGTGATGCCGCGCACCAGGATGTGGGTATGCGGATGACCGGTGTTGTGGTGGTTGACAGCGACCCAGTCGAGGCCCGTGTCAAGGTCGGCTTCCATCTGCCGCATGAGATCGCGGGTGAAGGAGCGCAGGTCTTCCATCTCGGCGGCATCCTCCGGCGCGACGATGAAGCGGAACTGATGTCGGTCACCGCGTCCGCGCTCGACGAAGTCCTTGCCGTCGGCCTCGTCCTCGAAGGCCGAGTACACCCTGCCCTTCTCGCCGTCCGTGGTCACGCCGTCGCGCTGGAGATAGCGCAGATGCGCATCGACGGCCTTGCTGGTCGTCACGAACTTTTGGGCGCGCCCGGTGGTCGCCTTCACTCGCCCCGGCAGCTTGACGACGCGCGCCTTCACCACGACGCGACGGGAGCGAAAGCGGACGCCATTGGAGTCCTGCTTCCACCCACCACCATCCTTTGGCAACCCTGCCGCCAGCTTGCCGCCGCGGCCCCGGGCGTTGAAGCGGCCACTCCCCTTTCCGTCGCTCCTGCTTGTGCCGATGCGATTGGGATTGCCGCCCTGCTTGCGGATGGCGATCTCGACCTGGCGCACAAAGGGCAGCGCGCGCGAATTGACCGGCGTGCTGCTGCGCCGCGTCCGGCCGGTACGAACCTGGAACCTGTCGCTGTCACGATCTGCCATGACGACAGGATCGGGAGTCAGATTCCGCGCTTCAAGATGGCCGGAGCGCATAGCGTGCTACGGCGCGCAAAGACTTGTTGTGGCGAAGAATGGCGGATCGCACATCGCTGCGGCACGATAGTTTTGCTTTTCAGATCAACAGAATAGTCAATAGCCGTGAACACCGCACCTCGCGTCGTTTCGCGTTGCGTCGGCGTCCGCTCGAAAAAACAATGTGCAGACAGATACTTAGGAGCGAAGCGACGGCGAGCGCCAGCTCGCTTTATCTTGCTGTCCCCCATCACCCCCACTGTCCCCCATCCTCGCACCCTTGCTGTCCCTCACCCCCCTCGGTGACCGTCCGGATCCTGCACATCTTTCGGATAGTGCAATCTCGCGACATGTGGGGTTCCTTCTTGTTGAGGAGGATCTCCGGCGGTGCCTCAACGTTCCTGGACAAGGCCAACAACTCGTACTGGTCGACGCATGTCGCGAGCTGGTATCGGGCCGTTTTGAGGCGGAGGAATAATTGCCGCCGGCGCAAGCTTTCGACGACGACTCTCGAGCCGTGGGTGCGGCATCTGGAGAGCCCGGAAGATCGGCGCAAAGGTGCGGAATATCTGCGGAAATTGCACCAGGAAACGCCGGAAAAGCGGGGCAAGAAAGGGCTGCCGAAGCGACGCAAGAGCCAGCGCCGCTACCGCTACAGCGTGCGTACGGACACCGGCCCGATTGCATTGCAGGCGTTCTGGGACACGCATGTGGAGGCGATGAACTGGAGCGGATTGGGGCTTGCCGAATATGCCGCGGCGCTCGGGCTTTCGCCCCATGCGCTGCGCAAATGGCGCGCTCGTCTCGAGGAATTCGAAGCCGAAGTGGACCGGCGATCTCTGTTGCATCCGAGTGCCCGGGCTCAATTAAGCAGCGCTGATCGCGTGCGGCGCCAATCGCTTGAGACCGCGGGTTGACGGGCGGTCGAACCGGCGTTGCTTCAGCGACGCGCAGAAGCAGGCGATCGTGCAGGAGACGGAGAAGCCCGGCGTCAGTGTGGCGGAGGTTTGCCGCCGCCATGGGATGGCCACCAGCATGCCTTCGGCTGGCGTGTCGAGTTCGGCCTGACCGCTCGCAAGGCGCCACAATTGGCAACGGTTGCACTCATCCATGGGGCGGAAACCGAACCGCCGGCACTCACTGACCTGCGCAATCTCGTGCGGCCGCCGGACGGCATGATGGCAGTCCAACTGGACGACGGGCGGCGCGTCTTTGCATCCGTCGGCAGCAATGCGGATGCAATCAAGCTGCATCTGGCAACAAGGGAGAACGCATCATGATCGTCGTTCCGGCGGGCGTGAAGGTGCATCTGGCGCTCGGTCATACCGACTGCGCAAGGGGCTCGATGGGCTCGCGGCGCCCTGGTGGCAAACGAGTTGTCAGCTGCGGGTGGCAAGTGCTTCAAAAGCACCACGCCGTTCGTCAGATATTCGTTGAGCCAGTAGGCGGCAGCCGTTCGGGCGCATGCCGGCTGCCACATCAGCAACATCCATCCTGCCGATCGGCGCGAGGCGGTGCAGCCCACTTATGAGTCCCACAAAAGGTAGGCGCGAGGGCCAATTCATGCCGGGGCGAGGACCAGGACCGCGCAACAAAGTGTCGCGACGACAATTGTTCATGGCTCAATCCTGCGACGCAGGAGCCATGATTCATGGCGCTGGCTTGCGTTGGGCTGTGCGCTTGGCGCGCGGAGAAGCGAGGGAGGAAAGCCTTCCTGCTTCCCCGACGCGATCGGCAACTTGTCTGCAGCCGGACCGAACGATCGCAGCGAAACTTGCCTGCTTGATATTTACACGGATGAGGTTTGTTGGCGGAGCAACGAATTATTTGCCTGATTGGCGAATAGACAGACTATCCGTTTTCAAAGCGCCCTTTGGACAAGAGGAAATTCGATGACCGTTTCTCCAGACCCAAGCGACCAGGCTGATCTCGTATCAATCACCGCCGACATCGTTTCCGCCTACGTTTCGAACAATCCGCTGCCGGTCGGCGAGTTGTCGAAGCTGATCGGGGATGTCTATGTCGCTTTGCAAGGGATCGGCAGACCTGTGGCTCCGATCGCGGCCAAACTGGAGCCGGCGGTGTCGATCAAGAAGTCAGTGTCACCTGATTTCGTCATATGCCTGGAAGACGGGAAAAAGTTCAAAT
>NZ_JAMYTF010000041.1:0-42167 GCF_040322295.1 Mesorhizobium sp. M0159 | reverse complement strand
GGGCGATCACCGCACGCGCACGGAAGACCGGCTGCCTCCACCTCCGCTGTCACCAGGCGATCGCCTCCGGCTCGGCTCGCTTGACGCCGTCGTCGAGCGCCTTCTCGACCATCCACGCCTTCTCGAGTTGCACTTCCCAGGCAACCGCGCAGCGGTGCTTGCAGGACTGGCGCACTACGGCCGGCCGATCCAATACGCGCATGTTCCCGAGCCGTTGGCACTGTGGGATGTTTGGACGAAGATTGCCGCCGGGCCGGTCGCGTTCGAGGCGCCGTCGGCAGGCTTCGCGCTCGACTGGCGCACGCTCCAAGCCTGGCGTCGGCACGACGTTGGCTTTGCAACCCTCACGCATGCTGCGGGCGTCTCTTCCACCGGCGATCCCGCGCTCGACTCGCGCCTTCCCTTCGACGAGCCATACCGCATCCCTGGGCGCACCGCGGCGCAGGTCGCGCGGGCGAAGCTCCGCGGCAGCCGCATCATTGCGATCGGCACGAGCGTAGTGCGCGCACTTGAGGCAGCCGCCAATCCCGGCGGCAATGTGCGTGCCGGAAATGGCATTGCGACAGGGCGCATCGCGCGGGGCACGCGGCTTCGCGTGGTCGATGCGATTCTCACAGGCGTCCACCAGCCCGGCGAAAGCCATTTCGAGCTCCTGCGCGCCTTTGCCGACGATGCTCTGCTCGCCAAGGCCTCCACAGCCTTTGCCGCCTACCGCTACCGCGCGCATGAATTCGGCGATTCCATGCTGCTTAATCGCCAACCGCCGCTTCTATCGCGCGAACAAAATCGGGGCGAGGGGCTCGAGACGAAGGCTTTACTCGAGGTGTGCCATGATGTCGGCAGGATCGGTGGTATTTCGTGCTCGGCGCGCAAGGAAGTCGGAGCTATGTTACAGCGGACCAAATTCGGCATTTGACCCAAAGTCGAAGTTCCGAAGCCCTCACATTGGGTCCGCATTGCGGGCGAAGCGGACAACATGGCTTGCCGGGCGTCAATGCTTCGATACGTGCCACGGCAGGCAGAGCCTAGCAGGGTCCCAAGAATCGCAGGATTTCGGCCGCGAGCGCATCCGGTGCTTCCTCAGCCATGTGGTGACCACAGTCCAGGGCCTTCCCCTGCTGTCTCGCCGCCGTCCACGGTCGCCAAACTTCGAGAACATCGCCGTAAAGCTGCTCAAGGTCATCACGCAGCGACCACAGAACCATCATTCAATACGGCGGCCCGCCTCTCGGTCTTCCGCGTCGTGCAGACGGTCTATCGTGATACCTGCCCTATAATCTTCTATCATTCCGTGAATGACCCGCGGATCGTGAACGGCCGCGCTGTAATCGGCATAGGCCTCTGGGCCCATCTGTTCGGCGGAGCCACCATGCCAAGCATCGGGATCGGCATTGATAGCGCGCTCCGGCTTCTCTTGCTGGGCGAAGAAGAACCAATGCCACCACGCGGTTGCAAAGCGTGTATCACATCGTTCAAGCGCTTCGAGGATAGGAACGCCATCGAGCACGATGAGATGTGTCACCGCGGAGGGATGATCCATAGCAGTCCGAAAGGCGGTGTGGCTTCCCCGATCGTGCCCGGCGATTGCGAAGCGATCAAATCCAAGGTGCTGCATCAGGGCGATGTCAACGTTAGCATTGCTAATTGCCGTTGGTTCGGCGCATTTATCAAATGCACTGTCAATCGCCAATTGGCCTAATTGGTCAATCAAGTGTCTGCGCTAACCATATGACAGTTCGCGGTGCTTAGCGTCGTTCGACGCATTGAGTTCGTCATTGCGGACAATGCAGTGTTCGTTCGCTAGTGCGGCTAGCGCCATCGGCTAGTGTTTGTTCGTACGCGTCGTATTGGCCTGTCTAGCGTCAATGAAATTGGCGCGTAGTGTTTCTCGTATTCGCCGTTCAGTTGCCGCACGTACTGCGCGCCTGTGTTTGCGCTTGCCGTCGAATGACAGGAGCGTGTCACCATAAAACGCAACACGGTTTGCGGAGCGCTATAGAGTAAGCAGCAACAAAGGATGCCGCTTATGACACTTCTCCAGATCGCTTATCTCTGCCTCGCCGCGGGCGCGTTCATTGCCTTCGTTGGCTACCCCATCGCGTTCTTCGGTATGGGAGGGCACTGAACCGCAGCGCGATCTTTCCGGATTTCGGAAAAAGATTTGTCGTGCGTGACAAAGGATTTGTCACCCATGACAAAAAATCTTCGATAAATGGCTAGGTCATCGTCCAACGGAGCGACCTCGATGACCCTGCTTCAAATCGCTTACGCAATGCTCGCCGTCTTGTATATTGTGCCGTGGTGGCGTTGGCGGTAGGACATTCAGATGTCGCAAGATAACGAAGACGAAGCAATTCCCAAGTCTTCGTCGGCTACTGCCGCGATCGTGCAGTTCATTGAACGGGTAGGAAGGCCCTTCGTACCCGACGTCGTGAAGAGCTGGGCGTCGCGCCCGACTATCACCGAACGACCGAAAGAGAACAGGTGGCATCTGGCGAGACAGTCGGATGGTACATTCCTCCTTCAACTGCAAAACGATTGGTGGCTGACTAACAACAGCGACCGTCCTCTGCGTATGGTGGGGGTGGAAATCGACCGACCACGTGTCAAGGGCGATCTCATTGTGGATGGGCCGAGGGCGCACGATGGCGAACCTGTCATCCCGCCAAAGGCGACGGTCCCGATTTCCACGCACTTCATGGTCCCCACTAGGAAGCATCACCTGAAGGCCACGAAACGCTACGATTTCACATTCGTCGATCACAACGGGCATCGGACGCGAAAACGGGGCATCGAATACAAGCCCGAGCGCCAACGCGTCAAGACGACGAAACTCAACTCCGATTGCAGAGATCGCTGACCAAGACGAGAAGGCTCTGGCGTCGCTCCTGAAAGAGGAGATTGGGCGCTATGCGCGGCACGGTCGCCAGCATGGCGGGCTGGGGACCATTTCGGCAGTAAAGGGGAACGCGAAGATAAAGTCGATCTACCAGGATTGGTGGGCGTCCGACCGCGCTTCCGAGCGGCAGGACATCGTGGTCGAGAGCGGGCCGAAGATCGTCTCTGAGATTGGCGATGCGATCGTTGAGTACGCCTCAAAGCTTCCCGAAGATCGCTTGGCGAAGTTCCGTCACTTTTGCTGGACCGCCTCGATAGGGATCGCGAGTATTACGGCGTGTCTTACCTCATCGTATACGCGTTGTGGCGGCTCAACCGGCTCGAAGACGCGCTCCAAACGGTATACGAGCGCTATGAATTCAAGCCTGCTCTCGTCGACAACATATTCCGGCGCTCGTACATGAACCGGGTGCTCGAAAGGAACCAGCAGTACGGCTACAGCGACGTACTCGGGCTGCTGAATGGCATGCTGAGATACGAGCATCTGCATCTAGTAGAACGCGAGCTGGAGAAGATCGAATGGCTTGCTATGAATACGAGCGAGCACCCATTCCAGATCGCGCAAAAAATCACCTCGATTCGGGCGCTGCGAATAGCAAACCGTGAATGAAGGCTATGCGCGGTGAGCTCATTACGGTGGCGCTGTGGGGGCATTGAGCGATGACTGACGAGAGAGTTTTGCTGACCAAATGGTTCGGCTCTTTGAAGAGCCTGTTGCGGCGATTGGGATGCTGCTCTACGGCGCCTATCTTTACATGAGCAGGAGCAGTTTCCGCCAAGAGATGAACGCGGGCGTATCGAAACCGGACTAGGCTGCTACAACCATTCAAGTGGAAGCGAAGCGGATCGAGGGACAGAGAGAAGTCGCACGCTGGTGTGCAAAATCGCGCCTTAGCGTAGAAAAGGCTTTGGCCCCGGGCTGAGCGAAACTGCGAAGCATGAGCTGCCGATCCCTTTCCAATCTACAAATCTACGCCACAGCCTACCATCAAGATCCGCAAGCGTGACCGCGAGCGCGCGGAGCGCGTCCTCTTGGCCGGTGGGCCGAAACCGTCACATTCGAGACCGGCTGAATCCCAGTCCGCGAGGTCTGCGGCGGCGCGATATGTGCTCTCCAGGACGACCATGAGGCTTGGTTCCGGATCGGTAACTCTGCGGATCGCATACGGCAGCAGGAATTCTCCAAGTCGTAGTGGGCGGCGTCGGCAAAGATCTTCGCCGCCGCGAAGCCTTTTGGTCGGGCGGTGGAGCGGTCGACTTTCCGGCCTTCTATTCCTACGCCTGTCCGAAACCGCTGCTCCTCTGACGCTTCTCCTTCGCACGGAGCTGTCGCAGCCCTCTTGGTGCGCGGACGCGCGGTGCGCACACAACTTGTGGCCCGATAACAGACCCGATAACAGACCCGATAACAGAGTTGACAACTCTCTGCTGGTCAAAAACCTTCAAAGACGCCATCATGCAACAAAAATTGCAAGGATGTGCATCGTGGACGAGAAGGTCGAGGCTCCCAAGGACTATGAGGATCTCATCCGCGTGATACACGACCGGTATGATGGGATGAGCAAGTCGTACCAGAAGATTGCGTTGTACCTCACCCAAAATCCGAATGACGTCGCGGTGCGATCGGTGAACTCGATCGGGGAAGGCAGCGGCGTTCACGCGTCCAGCTTCGTCCGATTTGCCCAAGCATTGGGGTATGAAGGGTTCAAGGACCTGCAGAGCCTCTTCCAGAAACGATTGTCCACCGCGGCTCCCGGCTTCGAAGCCCGCGTCAAGGCGTTGGAGAAGGAACTGGGGGAGCGGACAGATCGCAGCGAGATGGGATTGATGCACGACCTGGTCGTCCGTGACATCGCGTCCCTGAAAGAGATGCTCACCGATCTTCAACCCGAGGATCTGGCAGAAGCCGTTAGCCTGCTCGAGAAGGCCGACGTCATCTATCTGATGGGACAACTTCGCTCGGCACCGGTCGTCGAACTCCTTCGCTATATACTGACCATGCTAGGTAAGCGCTGCGTGCTCCTGGATCCGGGCGGCGGACTGGCCACGCATATGGCCCGCGCGATGCGGAAGACGGACCTGCTGTTTGCGGTGTCGTTCCGCTTCTATGCGAACGAGGTCGTCAATGTTGTGGAAGAAGCCGTGGGGAGAGGTGTACCCATCGTGGCGATCTCGGACAGCACGCTGTCTCCATTGGCCAAGAGCGCGCGCGTTCTGTTCGCCGTACCGGAGCACGAATACACTTTCTCGCGCTCGCTGGCAGCTCCTATGTGTCTTGCGCAGGCTTTGACCGTGGCCTTGGCGGCCAGGCTTCAGAACAACGCAGTCGATCCCCGCATTCCAACGGTTACCGAGCGGTAGGGACTGCGAACCGCGAAACCTGGCCTCATTGTAGCAATTTCGGACCGCCGGCCGTCGATTCTCAATCAGTGTCGGAAGGCGAGAGCGCCATCGCCTTTTCAGGCACGGCCATGGGGCCGGATGCGGCACCGAGGACTGTCTGGTCGTAATCCACCACCGCACCTGTCATGAGCCCGGCATCGTCCGAAACGAGGAAGTTGACGGTGCGGGCGGCCTCGGCCGGATCGACCAGCCGGCCGAAGGGCAGGTTCGCAACGGCTTTCGCTTCCCAATTGGGATCGCCCGTCTCACTCGCCTGCAATTCTCGCTCGTTATCAGACGCCATCCAGCCGACATCCAGCTGGTTGACGCGGATGCGGTTCTTCATGACGGAAAACGCCGTGTTGCGGGTCAGCGTCGCCAGCGCCGCCTTAGTGGCACAGTAAACGTTGATGAAAGGCTGGCCGGCATGTTCCGAGATCGAGCCGATGTTGCAGATGGCGCCTTCAATGCCGTCGCGGATCATGCGGCGGATGGCCTCCTGCATCAGGAAGTAGGGTCCGCGCACGTTGACGGCGAACAGGGCGTCGAAAAGTTCGGGCGAGGTATCGAGGATGGTGCCACGGTCCGTGCGGGCACCGGCGTTCACCAGCACATGTATCTTGCCATAAACGCGCTCGGCCTCCGCCATCACGCTTCGGCAATCCTCGACTTTGCCGAGATCGGCCTTGACAAAGTGGACAGGCACGCCGGTGTCGTGCGTGATCGCCTCGGCCGCGGCACGGCCCTTCGCCTCGTTGCGGCCGAGAGTGACAAGACCGGCAGCGCCGGCTTCCGCCAGCCGGCGCGCAATGGCCGCTCCCAACCCCTGCGTTGAACCCGTGACAACGCAGACCTTTCCATCCATGCGATTCATACTTCAGCTCTCCACAGTGTAGCCAGCCGCGGCCATGACGCGCCGCAATTCCTTATGCCCGATCTTCGCCATTTCGAGTGGCGGACTTTTGACGGGATCCTGCTCGGCTTCAACGACGAACCAGCCTTCGTAACCGTAGGAGGCCAGCCGCTTCACGATCGCCTCGAAGTCGAGCGAGCCGTCACCGGGTACGGTGAAGGCCCCCTTTACCACTGCGTCGAGAAAACTTTCCCGGCTGCGGTCGAGCCCGTCCACGACCGCTTGGCGGATGTCCTTGGTGTGTACATGCGAAATCCGGGCGTGGTGCTTGTCCACCACCCGCAGCACGTCGCCGCCGGCAAAGGCCATATGGCCGGCATCGTAGAGCAGGGGCAGACCCTCGCCGGAATGCTTCATCAGCAGATCGACGTCCTGTTCGCTTTCGATCGGCGCGGCCATGTGGTGGTGGTAGCAAATCGGCATGCCCTGACCCGCGCACCATTCGCCGAAAGTGGTGAGCTTACGGCCGTAGGCCTTGATCTGATCGTCGTCGAGACGCGGGCGCATAGCCAGCGGCGTTCCGCGGTCGCCCTGAATGGTGCGACCCGTCTCGCCATAGACGATGCAGGGCGCGTTGGTCGCCTTGAACAACTCCATCTGCGCGGCGATGCGGTCCTTCTCTTCATCGATATTGCCGACCAGCAAGCGGCCGGAGAACCAGCCGCCACAGACGCTCATGGCATGCTGCCTCAGGATGGGCTCAAGCACCGCCGCGTCCATCGGGAAGCGGCGGCCAGTCTCCATGCCGGTGAAGCCGGCCTGACGGGCCTGCCGCAGGCACTCCTCCAGCGAGACGTCGTCGCTCAGTTCGGGAAGGTCGTCGTTCCACCAGGCGATCGGCGCGATGCCAAGCTTGGCTCTCATCGTCATCTCCAATCATGATTTTCGAATGCTGCTGGCTGCCTGCGCAGCGACAAAAAACTGCCGGAACAATGCTCAGGGAGTTTTGCATCGTTCCGGCAGGGGACGCCCCCGCGCGCCCGAACGGTTCAGACACCCACGCGCTGCTTCTTGCGACCTTCGGTTTGCGCGGCATGCGCGTCGCGGACCTGCTGGCGCCCGCTGATCTCGGGCACGCCGACGTCCCACCATGCATCCCCGGGCGTCCAGCTGAAGGCGTCGGAGACGATGGTAATGACGGTGGTTCGGTCGGTGGTCTTCGCCCATTCGATCGCTTGGCCGAGATCGGCAAGGCTTTCGACACGCCGCGCCAGCGCGCCCATGGCTTCCGCGTGCTTGGCGAAGTCGACCGAGAACGGCTCCTTGACCCGGCAGTCCTTGATAAGGTTATTGAAGGAGGCGCCGCCCTTGGCGTTCTGCAGCCGATTGATCACCGCATAGCCGCCATTGTCGCATACCACGAGAATCATCTTGTGGCCGGCGAGCACCGACGAATAGATGTCGGAGTTCATCATCATGTAGGTGCCGTCGCCGATCATGACGATCGGCGTGCGGGTAGGGTCGGCCATGGCCGCGCCCCAGCCGGCAGAGATTTCATAACCCATGCAGGAGAAGCCGAACTCGCAGTCGAAAGTGTTGGGTTCCTTCACCCGCCAGTTCTTCATCACCTCGCCGGGCAGTCCGCCGGCCGCGGTGATCAGCAGGTCACGCTCGCCCGCCTTGGCGTTCACCACGCCTACGACCTGCGCATAGGTCGGGACCGGCTCGTTGGTCGGCTTCTGGAAGCCGTCAAGCATCGTGTTCCACTTGGCGAACTCGATGCGACCCTTGTCTGTCCAGGCCCTCTCCGCTTTCCAGTCGCCGAGGGCACCTTCGAGTTCGCTCACCGTCTCCAGCGCGTCGCCGACGACGGCGAGCGCCCGGTGCTTGGTGGCATCCCAGCGTGCGGCATTGATCGAGACGAACTTTGCGTCGGCCGAGAAGGCGCTCCAGGATCCGGTGGTGAAGTCCATGAGCCGTGTGCCGACGGCGATGATCACGTCGGCTTCCGCCGCCAGCGCGTTGGCGGAGGTTGAGCCGACGATGCCGATCGGTCCGACATGCGCGGGGTGGTCGTGCGTAACCGTGCCTTTGCCGGCAATCGTCTCCGCGAGCGGGATCCCATGCCTTTTGGCGAAATCGCCAAGAACCTTCTCGGCACCCGAATAACGCACGCCACCACCCGAGATGATCAGCGGCCGCTTTGCGCCTTTGAGGAGGCGCGTCGCTTCGGCGAGCCGGCTGCGATCGGGCCGGGGGCGTGGCACCTCATTCACCGTCTGTTCGAAGAAGGCTTCGGGATAATCCCAGGCGATCTCCTGCACATCCTGCGGCAAAGCGATGAAGGCAGGCCCGCAATCGGCCGGATCAAGCAGCACCGCAACCGCCTGCGGCAACGACGAGATGATCTGCTCGGGATGGACGATGCGGTCCCAGTAGCGCGTGACCGCCTTAAAGGCGTCATTGACGTTGATGGTCGGGTCGCCGAAGTGCTCGACCTGCTGCATGACCGGATCGGGCCGGCGACTGACGAAGGTGTCGCCTGAGAGCATCAGCACCGGCAGCCGGTTCGAATGGGCGACACCCGCCGCCGTCACCATGTTCAGCGCACCCGGACCGATCGAGGTCGCCGCAACCATGATCTGGCGCCGGCGCTTCGCCTTTGCAAAGCCGATCGCTGCAAGCGCCATCGACTGCTCATTCTGGCCGCGCCAGGTCGGCAGCACGTGCTTCACCGCCTCGAGTGCTTCAGAAAGGCACGTCACGTTGCCGTGCCCGAAGATGGCGAAGACTCCCGGAAAAAGCGGAACTTTCTCGCCGTCGACGACCGTGAACTGGTTGCACAGATAGCGCACGAGCGCCTGTGCCATGGTCAGACGGACGGTGGCCCTGGTCATCTTTGTCTCCTCCCTAACGACGGTCTTTCCAAATCTATATGGAATGCCCATTGACAAATCAATATGTTTGCAACGATCATTGCAAAAATTCAAACCGGGAGGACTTCTTGCTCAGGATAGCTGTGCTCGGCTGCGGTCGGATTGGCAGGATGCATGCGGCAAACATCGCCGCACATCCTCGTGCGGAACTAGCCACCGTCTATGACATCGACGAATCGTCCGCGGAGACTGTCGCGGCGCGGCACGGCGTTCGCGCTTCGGGATCCGCGGACGAGGTATTTGCCTCGGCAGATGTAGATGCGGTCCTTGTCGCGACGGTGACTGACACGCATGCCGACTACATCGAAAAGGCGGTGGCCGCTGGCAAACCCGTGCTCTGCGAGAAGCCGATCGATCTCAGCCTGGAAAGGGTGAACCGTTGCGCCGAAGCAATTTTGTCCAAGGGCGTGCCGGTCCAGATCGGTTTCAACCGGCGTTTCGATCCCGGTCATCGTGCGGCGTGGAACGCCGTACGATCCGGCGAGATCGGCGAATTGCACCAGGTTATTATCACCTCGCGTGATCCTGGCATGCCGCCCCGTTCCTACTACGAGGTCGCGGGCGGGCTTTTTCGCGACATGACGATCCACGATTTCGACCTCGCCCGCTTCATGCTGGGAGAGGAGCCGGAGGAGGTGTTCGCCATCGGTGGCCGGCTGATCGACCCGGCCATGATGGCGGAGCTGAACGACTACGACAGCGTCATGGTCGTGATGCGGACCAAAAGCGGCAAGCAGTGCCACATCAACAACTCCCGAACCTCCACTTATGGCTACGACCAGCGCGTCGAGTTGCTGGGCAGCACCGGCATGGTGATCAGCGGCAACAGGAAGCCTCACGAACTGCGCCGCTACTCGGTCGCGCAAACCGAAGCCGCCGCGCCTTATCTCGACTTCTTCATCGAGCGATACCGCGAAGCGTTCGATGCCGAGATCGACGCCTTCGTCACCTGCGTCGAGAAGGCCGAGCCGCCGCTGGTCGGTTTCGAGGACGGGCGCCGCGCTCTGGTCTTGGCCGAAGCGGCGATGAAATCGGCGGTCGAAGGCCGCTTCGTGAAGGTCAGCGAGATCGGATAAGCCATGTACGCGAACTACGGACTGTTCATCGACGGGAAGTGGCGCAAGGCATCCGACGGCGGGACGGCGCCGGTGACGAGCCCGGTGACGGAAAAGCCGCTGGGCGAGGCTCCGGTCGCCACCCGCGCGGACACGGAAGAGGCGCTGGTTAGCGCCGCCCGTGGGTTTCCCGCATGGAAATCCAAGGGTGGTTTTGAGCGCGCGTCCGCCCTGCATGCTATCGCGGACGAGATGATCCGCCGCAAGGACGAAGCCGCGCGGATGATCTCCAGCGAGACCGGCAAACCTATTGCCCAGTCCGAGCGCGAATGGGGGCTGGCGGTCGATCAGTTCCGCTGGTACGCCGAGGAGGCCCGCCGGATCTATGGGCGCGTCATCGAATCGCGCGTGCCCGGCGGTCGTTTCGAAGTTCTGCACGAGCCTGTCGGGATCGCAGCCGCCTTCACCGCCTGGAACTTTCCGGCGGCACTGGTCGCCCGCAAGGTGGCGCCGGCGCTTGGCGCTGGCTGCTCGACCATCGTCCGGCCGTCAAGTCAGACGCCCGGGACGGCGATGCTGATGGTCGACTGCATCCGCGCCTGCAATCTTCCTGCCGGGACCGTCAGCCTGGTCGTTGGGCCCACGAGCACGACCTATGCGCCGATCATGGCTTCGCCGGCGGTGCGCAAGGTGTCCCTCACCGGCTCGACCCGCGTCGGCCAGCAGATGATCCGCGATGCTGCCGACACGGTGAAGAAGGTGTCTATGGAGCTTGGCGGCAACGCGCCCCTGATCGTCTTCGACGACGCCGATCTGGATGCCGCGCTCAACGTCTCCGTGCCGACCAAATACGCCAATTCCGGCCAGGTCTGCGTCACACCGGATCGTTTCTTCGTCCACGAAAGCCTGCACGACGCCTTCGTCGAGGGCTTTGTGCAACGCGCCAAAGCGTTGAAACTGGGCGACGGGCTCGACCCATCCGTGCAGATGGGCCCGCTCATCAATGCCGGCCGGCTTTCCGAGATCGAAGACATCGTGTCCGACGCTATGAAAGCCGGTGCGAAGCTCGTCGCGGGTGGCCATCGGGTTGCGGCGTTCAATGCCGGCCATTTTCATGAGCCCACGGTCCTGACCGATGTTGCCGACGACATGAGGGTCTTTGCCGAGGAGAATTTCGGGCCGATCGCGGCGATCACCCGGTTTTCCTCGGATGAGGAGGCGCTGGAGCGGGCGAATGCTTCGCCAATGGGATTGTCGGCCTATGCCTTCACGTCGAGCCCGAAGCGTGCGCGCCGCACGGTAGCCGAGCTGAAGGCAGGCATGGTGGGCATCAACAGCTTCGCTCTCGCCGCATCGGAAGCGCCGTTCGGCGGCACGAAATATTCCGGAATGGGTCGCGAAGGCGGCAGCGAAGGTATCGGTGACTACCTCGACACCAAGCTTGCGCAGATTGTGTTCTGAGGAGGCCGCCTTGATCAAGAACGAGCTCAAGCAGATCTGGGCCGAAGGGCGGCCCACGATCAATGGCTGGCTTTCGATCGGCAGTCCATTCACCGCCGAGATCATGGCCGCGCAGGGCTATGACAGCGTGAGCATCGATGTCCAGCACGGCGCGCTCGACTATTCGATGCTGCTTCCGATGTTCCAGGCGATGCGTGCATCCAGGGTGGTGCCCATGGCGCGCGTGCCGTGGCTGGAGCCGGGCATCATCATGAAGGTGCTGGATGCCGGCGCCTATGGCGTGATCTGTCCCATGATCAACACACCGGAACAGGCGGCTCAGCTCGTCAGCTACCTGCGCTATCCGCCGGCCGGCCAGCGCAGTTTTGGGCCGACGCGTGCCAACTTCTCGGCAGGTGCCAACTACGCGGCCGAAGCCAATGACGAGATCCTGGCTTTCGCCATGGTCGAGACCGCCGAGGCGATGCGCAATCTCGATGCGATCGCCGCAACGCCAGGGCTCGACGGCATCTATGTCGGTCCCGCAGACCTGACCTTCAGCCTGCACCAGGGGCGTCTCGCGCCGTCCTTCGATCGCGAGGAGCCTGACATGATCGCCGCTCTGCGGACGATCGTTGCAGCCTGCAAGAGGAACGGCAAACGCGCCGCGCTCCATTGCGGCACGGCCGACTACGCCGCACGTGCCATCGAATGGGGTTTCGACATGACCACCGTGTCAGGCGACTCCCGCCTGCTCGCAGCAGCGGCCCAGGCGTGTGTTGCCCGCTTTCGCGAATTGACCGGCGCGAAGCCCGCCTCTCTTGAAGCCGGCAAGGGAGGCTATTGATGCCGCACGTTCTGGTCGCCGGAAAACTTCATCCGAGCGGCATCGAACTTCTCGATGCGTCGCCCGGCGTCACCTACGACTATGTCGAAGATGTCTCCGAACCAAGCTACGCACCTCTGATCGGCAAGGCCGATGGCCTCGTCATTCGCACCCAGCCCTTGTCGGCTCCGACCGTCGCACGCGCCGAGAGGTTGAAGATCGTCTCGCGCCATGGCGTCGGCTACGACGCTGTGGATCTGCCTTCTCTCAACGAACGTGGTATCGCGCTGGCGATAGTCGGCGATGTGAACTCGGTGTCGGTGGCCGAGCACGCCATGATGCTGTTGCTGGCGGCAACCAAGCGGCTGATCCGAGCGGATCGTTCGGTGCGCGGTAACGAATGGGGTTGGCGCAACCGGCTGGAGCCAAGCGAACTCTCGGGCAAGCGGCTTCTGATCCTCGGGTTCGGCCGGATCGGCCGCCACCTGGCGCGCATGGCGGCGGCATTCGGCATGGACGTGCGTGCCTATGATCCATTCCTTGAGAGGCAAGGCTGGCCGGAGGGGCCGGTCGCGCCGGTGAGCGATTTGCAAACGGGACTCGCCTGGGCCGATGCGATCTCCGTCAACGTACCCAAGGCCGAGCGCCCGGTGATCGGCCCCGTGGAACTCTCGGCGATGAAACCGACTGCTGTTCTCATCAACACAGCGCGGGGCGGCATCGTCGACGAGGCGGCGCTGATCGCGGCGCTGCGAGCGGGGCGCATCGCAGCGGCCGGTATCGACGTCTTCGACGATGAACCACCCGCCGCGGACCATCCGCTCTTCGGCTTCGACCAGGTGATTCTGACGCCGCACATTGCCGGGCTCACCGCCGAGTGCGGCGAGCGCATGGCAATCTCGTCCGTGCAGAACGTGCTCGATTTTTTCGCCGGGCGGATCGACTCAGCGCTGGTGGTAAACGGAGCCGAGTTGAATGGCCGGTGAAAAACCTCAACTCAGAATCGGCCTGATCGGCACCGGCTTCATGGGCAAGACCCATGTGTTCGGCTTTGCTGCCGCACAACGTGTCTTCGATCTTCCCTACGAACTGGTGCTCCACACGGTTGCGGACAGAACCGAGGACCTCGCCGCGCAGGCGGCGCAGGCCTTGGGGTTCGCGCGGGCGAGCGGGGACTGGAGGCGTCTGGTCGAGGACCCGGAGATCGATATGATCGATATCACGGCGCCGAACGGCTTCCACAAGGAGATGGCGCTCGCCGCCATTGCCGCCGGCAAGCACGTCTATTGCGAGAAGCCGCTGGCGCCCCTTGCGGCGGATGCCCGACGGATGGCCGAGGCGGCGGAAGCGGCCGGCGTCAGGACGCAGGTCGGGTTCAATTATCTCTGCAACCCGCTGCTCGCGCTGGCGCGGCAGATGATCCGCGCGGGCGAGTTGGGCGAGATCCGCAGCTATCGCGGCATTCACGCCGAGGACTACATGGCGGATGCGGAAAGCCCATTTACCTTCCGGCACGATCCTGTCGGCGGTGGCGCATTGGCGGATCTGGGCAGCCATGCTCTGGCCACGGCGGAGTTTCTGCTTGGCTCGGTGGAACGGGTCCTCGGCGATTCCGTCACCGTCATAGCGAGCCGTCCGGATGGCCGAGGCGGGCGCCGGACCATCGAGGTCGACGACATCGGTCGCGCATTTCTGCGTTTTGCCAATGGTGCATCCGGCAGCATCGAAGCGAGCTGGGTCGCCACCGGCCGCAAGATGCAGCACGATTTCGAGGTTTATGGCACCAAGGGGGCGCTCGTCTTCAGCCAGGAGCGCTTCAACGAGCTGCATTTCTACAGCACGGCCGATCCCGGCGGCCGGCGTGGCTTTCGGCGCATCGAGGCCGGTCCGGATCACGATCCCTATGGACTCTTCTGCGTCGCATCAGGCCATCAGCTCGGCTTCAACGATCTGAAGGCTATCGAGATTGCGCGGTTCGTCGATGCGATCGCCGGGAAGCGAGACGAGTCTTTCGGCTTCCGGGCCGGCCAACGCATCCAGGAACTCGTGGAGGCAATTCAGGGCTCGGCCCGGGAGAGCAAGTGGCTGCGAACAGACTGATGCGAGGGAGAGTTGGTCGCCGCCCCGCATGCGTCTGAAATAAACATTGCATGTTTGTACATTTTGCAATATAGATTGCAGCCGGAGAGAGGTACGTCGGCTGAGTGCTCAAGTCGACGTCGCACAGGGAGGAGAATGTGTCTGTGCTGGACGTACGAAGCGTCTCGAAAAGCTTTGGTGCTATCCGCGCCTTGTCAGATGTTAGCTTCGCGGTTGCTGCCGGCGAGGTGGTTGGCCTGATGGGCGACAACGGTGCCGGCAAATCGACCATGGTGAAGCTGATTGCGGGGAACTTCCCACCCTCCGACGGCGAAATCGCGGTGGACGGCAAGGTTTGCCATTTCCACAAGCCGATCGAGGCACGGGGCGAAGGGATCGAGGTCGTCTATCAAGATCTGGCCTTGGCCGACAATCTGACGGCCGCCCAAAATGTCTTTCTCGGCCGCGAGATTAAGAAGGGGTTTTGGCCGCTCCGCGTGCTCGACAAGCAGGCGATGATCAACCGCTCGGCAAAACTGTTCGCGGAGCTGAAGTCGGAGACGCGGCCGCGCGATCTGGTCAAAAAAATGTCAGGCGGCCAGCGGCAGGCGGTCGCCATTGCCCGCACCCGGCTATCCAACTCCAAGCTCGTGCTGATGGATGAGCCGACCGCGGCGATTTCGGTCCGCCAGGTAGCCGAGGTGCTGGAGCTGATCCGGCGGCTCAAATCGCAAAATGTGTCGGTAATGCTGATCAGCCACCGCATGCCCGATGTGTTCGCGGTCTGCGACCGCATCATCGTGCTGAGACGCGGCTCGAAAGTGGCCGACAAGGCGACGGAGAAGACATCGCCGGAGGAGATCACCGGCCTAATTACGGGAGCGATCCGTGATGCATAGCCAGAGCGACATGCTGAAGGAAGGCCATGCGTCCATCGGTGATGTGGTCGGCATAATAGAGCAGAGCGTTTTCCAGAAGATGATCGCCAGCCAGGCCTTCTGGGTCGCGATCGCGCTTTTCGTGTTGGTGGTCTTCATGACGTGGCTGGAGCCCAGCTTCGGCACGGTCGACAACGTTACCAACACCACCCGCAATTTTGCACCTATCGCCATCATGGGGCTGGGCATGACGGTGGTGCTGATCACCGGCGGCATCGATCTGTCGGTCGGCTCGGTGATGGGGCTGGTCGCGATCGTCGCCGGCCTGCTGCTCACTTGGCACCAGCCTTGGTATGTGGCGTTTGGCGCGGGTCTGCTCGCAGGCATCGCCTGCGGAGCCTTTAACGGTTTCTTCGTGGCCTATATCGGCATGCCGTCCTTCGTGGTGACGCTAGGCATGCTGTCGATCGCGCGCTCGCTGGCGGTCGTGCTGTCCGGCAACCAGATGCTTTACCAGTTCGGACCCGATGCGCCGATCGTCAAGGCCATCGGCCAGGCCAAATGGCCGAGGCACACGCCTGACGGCTGGGTGCCTCATTGGATCCCGGAACTGTCCTCGCAGTTCTGGGTGATGGTGATCCTCGCGCTCATCGTCGGCTCCGTCTTCATTTTCACCGCCTGGGCGCGCCACCTCTTCGCGATCGGCGGCAACGAGAACGCCTCGCGGATGACCGGCGTCCCCGTCGACTGGATCAAATTCCAGGCCTATGTCTTCTGCGCATTTACCGCATCGATCGCGTCCCTGCTGCTGCTCGGCTACAGCGGCTCGGCCATCAACGCGATGGGAACCGGCTACGAGTTGAGGGTGATCGCCGGCACCGTCATCGGGGGGGCCAGCCTGATGGGCGGCTACGGAACCGCGTTTGGCGCTGTGATCGGTTCGGCCTTCCTCGAGGTCATCCGCAACGCGCTGCTGATGGCCGGGATCGATTCGAACTGGCAGGGCGCCTTTGTCGGGGCCTTCATCATTCTTGCCGTGCTTCTCGGCATGCAGACCTCGGGCAAGTCGCTGCGGGCGACGCTGGAGGGTATGTTTACCTGGAAGCGCAAATAGAATCCGGCGGCCGCAAGCCGTCGGGGATAGTGGACGTCAAAACAAAGTGGAGGAACAGGTGAAAAAATACATTCTGACGGCGGCCGTGGCGTTTTCCGCGCTGATGGCAGGGCAGGCCTATGCCCAGCAGAAATACGTCTTCGCCCTTGTGCCGAAGAACATGAACAATCCTTTCTTCGACCAGGCTCGTGACGGCTGCAAGAAGGCCGAAGCCGAATCCAGCGGCGCGATCGAATGCATGTATATCGGCCCCGGCGAGCATGGCGGCGGCGAGGAGCAGGTGCAGATCGTGCAGGACCTGGTGGCCAAGAAGGTCGACGGCATCGCCGTCGCCCCGTCGAACGCCGCGGCAATGGCCGTCGCGCTTCAGGCCGCCAAGGAAGCGGGCATTCCCGTGCTTACCTGGGACTCGGATGTGCTACCGGAGAACAAGGACCTGCGTGTCGCCTATATCGGCACGCACAATTACGAAATTGGCGTCAACCTCGCCAAGATCGTGCAGACCATCAAGCCGAAAGGCGGCACCATCTGTATCCAGTCGGGCGGAGCTGCCGCGGCCAACCACAATGAGCGCATGAAGGGTATACGCGATACGCTGGCCGGCAAGGAGTCGGCCGCCTCGCCAGGTGATGCCCTGACCGGCCAGAACGGCTGGACGGAAGCACCGGGCTGCCCTCTCTATACCAACGACGACTTCCCTCTGTCGGTTCAGCAGTTCCAGGACTTCATGGCGAAGACGCCAAACCTCGACGCCTTCGTGCCGACAGGCGGCTTTCCGCAATTCATACCGGATGCGAATCGCGCTGCGGTCGAGCCGTACAAGGATAAGATCGCCAAGAAGGAGCTGGCTCTGGTCGTCGCCGACACGCTGCCGGTGCAGATGGACCAGATGAAGGAAGGCCTGTCGCTCGGCCAGGTCGGACAGCGGCCGTTCGAAATGGGCTACAAGACCATGCTGGCGCTGAAGGACATCAAGGACGGCAAGCCCGCGCCGGCCGACCCGACCTACACCGGTCTCGACGTCTGCACCCCCGAAACCGCCGACACCTGCATCGGAAAGTAGGCGGGGGGCGCAACTCTGCGGCGGGCGAGGGATGACTCTTGCCCGCCTTTGCCCCTGAGAGGCGACAACAGACCCATCGAGCGACTGGCTCAAATCGACCGCTGCCGTCAGGCCTCAGAGACGCTCCGCTGGCCACGGCGTGACCATTTTTAGACGAGTGCCGGGAGTGATCCCATTCGGGAGGAGCAATTGAGAAAGATACGATATGCCGTGGTGGGCGCGGGCTGGATCACACAGGAAGCCTTTATGCCCGGTGTGTCCCAGACCGGAAACTCGACAATCACGGCGATCGTCAGCGGCTCGGCCAAAAACGCCGCCAAGCTCGCCGAATTCTACGGCGTGGAACACGTCTTCAGCTATGAGCAGTACGACCAGATGCTCGCATCGGACGTCGCCGATGCAGTTTACGTGGCATTGCCGAACTCCATGCATGCCGACTATGCGATCCGAGCCCTGAGAGCCGGCAAGCACGCGCTCGTTGAGAAGCCGCTGGCCACGACCGAGGCGGAATGCGAGGCGATGATCGCCGCCGCCAATGAGAGCGGAGCGTACCTGATGACGGCGTATCGGCTGCACAACGAGCCCGGCACTGTCGAGGTCCTGGAGCGCATCCGCAGCGGTGAGATCGGCGATCCCCGCATCTTTGCCGCGGTCTTCTCCTTCGTAGCGTCGTCCGACAATCACCGCCTCAAGGCCGCCTATTGGGGCGGTCCCTTGCAGGACATCGGCGTCTACTGCCTGAATGCCGCGCGCCATATCTTTGCCACTGAGCCGATCGAGGCAGTCGCGGTAAGGAGTTTCGGCAGCGCCTCAGTCGGGGAGGTAGAGGAAAGCATTGCCGTGACGTTGCGCTTCCCCGAGGGCCGGCTTGCGCAGTTCATTGCCAGCTTCGGCGCGGACAATTCGGATTTTTACCACGTGGCCGGAACGAAGGGGAGCGTAACGGCCGACCCTGGCTTCCGTTTCGAGACTGCCGTGCAAATGAAGCTTCGGCATGGCGACATCAGAACCGAAAAGGCGTTCCCGCAGACAGACCATTTCGCCGGACAGACCGCGTATTTCTCCGACTGCATCCTGAATGCACAACCGCCTGAAGCCGACGGTGGAGAAGGATTTGCCGACGTGCGCGCCCTGCTTGCCATTGAGCGCGCCGCCAGCACCGGTCAGCCTCAGAAGATAGACACGCCGGCACGGCAGGTTCATCCTACTGCGGATATGATCCGCATCTTGCCTACAACTGACCAGCGGCTGCTTCTCTGACGCGCTTTCGCCCGCGGAGCCGGCCAGGATTCATTGCGAGAAGCGTCTCACGAAACGGCATCGCGTACCGCGTTGTACGGTGCAACCGTTCATGCGGAGGCAGTCACGATCTTGTTTCCGAACGTGCTCGACGGGCTGCGCTGGGTGAAATTCATCCAGGCGGCCGCCGACTCGCACGAGGCCGGAAAAGCCCGGACAACCGGCTGGCTTGACTGAACGCATTGGAATAATACGGAGGTCAACTTGAGTATACGCGTTGGAATTATCGGCGTAGGGGTAATGGGTGCGGATCACGCGCGGATGCTCGCATCACCTCAAGCCCGGCTTGCCGCCCGACGGGAGCATTCCGCGCCCATCATCGCTGCCCTGAAACCATGGTTCGAAAAGCAGCTATCGATGATCTCCTCCGGCTCTGGCCTGGCCGAAGACATCCGGCATGGGCTCGGCCACTGGCAAGGCCTGACCCGCTTCCTGGACGATGGCCGCCTGGAACTCGACACCAACCCGGTTGAAAACGCGATCAGGCCAGTATGCCTGACCAGAAAAAAATGCCCTGTTTGCAGGTCACGAAGTCGGGGCCGAAAATTGGGCGCTGCTCGCCTCCATCGTGGCCACCTGCAGGCTCAACGACGTCAACCCGGTCGCCTACCTCGCCGAAACCCTCGACGCCATCATCAACGGCCATCCGCAAACCCAGATCGAGGAACTCATGCCCTGGCGATTCCGAAAAACGTCAAGCCCAAATCCACAGGCGATCCGCGAGGCGCTCACCCTAAGTTTTATCATTGACGGTCTGACTTGACGTCTGGCCCGAGGGCGGCGTTCGCTACTATTCCGAAACTTAAGGTTTCGCCCTACCGCGTAATTGGGGTCGGCTGTCTTAAGAGGGCCGCTGCCCACGGTGCCTACTTCTTAACGCATTGGCGGACTGGTGCGGCCGAGCAAACTTCGCCCACGCCGCAGTCCAGGTCGCGTGAACAAGGTTTCGGCATTTGCGGTGGCTCCAGCGTGACGAAGGGCGTCCTCGGCTCTTCCCCCGGTCTCGCCGTTCTCGGGAGGAAGGCGCCGGGATCACCGAGCGACTTCACATATCGATAGAATGACCGAATGTCGCTCTCCGGCATGACGCGAACGTTGTACCAAGGCATCGGCGGCAATGTGCGAAGTGTCTTGATGTAGGTTACATACCCGTCTTCGCTAAGGTCTTGCGCGCTCCATCTCAGATTGCTTGCATACGTTGTGCCCCACGGCCCCCGCCAACCTATTACTTTCCCTCTCAATGCCTTGGTGGGGTCGAGTGCGCCTTCGGCTTCCCTGTAGCCGTCAGTATGGCAGTCGTGACAGCTGCCGATGATGGAAACCAGCCGTCCTCTCTCGACAGACACCTCCTCTGCCGCAAACGCTGCCCCCGATGCTGTCAATATTGCTGAGCCAACCAGGAGCTTAATGAAGTGCATGGTAGCCTCCAGCGCCCTCACACCGCTCGCTCAAAGCCAATAACAACGTCGAGACTTTACCACAATTTTGAAAGTTGGGGTGGGGAAAGCAACGGATCGTTGGAGGCAATAGTCCCTAAGAGGCTCCTGGGACACTGTCGACAATCGCAGCACAGCACTACGTTCGACAACTGGGCGCTGCTCGCCTCCATCGTGGCCACCTGCAGGCTCAACGACGTCAACCCGGTCGCCTACCTCGCCGAAACCCTCGACGCCATCATCAACGGCCATCCGCAAACCCAGATCGAGGAACTCATGCCCTGGCGATTCCGGAAAACGTCAAGCCCAAATCCATAGGCGATCCGCGAGGCGCTTACGCTTCCACCGCAACGGTCTCGCTGCTTTCGCCCCTGCGCACCGAGATCAATTCGGGTCTGTCGCGAGGAACGGCCTATCCCGCGGACTGGCGTCCTCGCTTCACCGATGCCTATCGCCTGCAGGCCCAGGCCTGGATCCATTCAATACTCAGCGGAATTCCGGCCGGAGCAAGCTGCTGGACGGATACCGGGCTGCAATCGCCGCCGAGGCGGGTCTGCAATCACTATCAGAAGGGCGAAAGGCAGTTATTGGCGCAATGAGTAAGCCAGAACTGTACAAATAGCTGACGGCATTTGAATTCATAATGACCTCGGCAGCCGACTAATAATCTTCTTTTTCAGGCCCCTCCCGTCAGCGTGTTCCACGCAGCCGGTGCGCTGCTTCGGCTCGTCGCAGGGACACGTGCGTGTTCTGTAGGATCATTTCGCGAAACGCCTCGTTTGATACTGCAAAGTTGTACCATCGTGTCCAACATCAGATGGGACGCAGTCCCAACAAACATGCAGTTCAGACAGTCGATTACGCGTCTTTGTTGAAGTGGTGCTGTACCAAATGCAGTACCGGCCTTGAAACGGTTGATCCAGTTCGTCGCTCATCAGGCCATAAGCCGCGGGCGGCTGTGTACGGCAGGGCTGAACGAAACCTCATTCACGCTCCCTCGCTACTCCGTGAGACCCCTCATTTCCTTTCTCGCAGCCTCAGTCCGGTACTCAAGGTATTTGGCCAAATCGGCGAGATGGACGCCCTTGGCACACTTCTGACTGTCCTCGATCCGCACGAGCGGAAGGGCAATTTCCCCCATGGAAATCTTTCGGACCAACTTCGGCGGCGTCAGGTGGGAGAAATAGTCTCGGCAGACCTCATCGATCGGGATGATGGCCTTGCCACCATACTGAGCCATCAAAAGCAGTGCTGTGTTCATTCCAGGTTGCTATCCCTGTTAGGAGCTTGGCAGACTAGCAAGCCGCGTTCATTCCAGGTTGCTATCCCTGTTAGGAGCTTGGCAGACTAGCAAGCCGCCCAACGGGTTCAACGGCCGGGCAGGGGGGCGCGTGCAAAAGGGTGGGCGCGACCTAAGCAACGGCCGGGGCGTTCAAGTCGCTAGAGGGATACCGCCAATACAGTGCTGTGACCGAGTTCGTTTGCTGACGGGCTTCTTAATCGGCGCAAATCGGTCCGACTCCAACCTCCGCAACCAGTTCCAGCATAAATCACTAATAGTCGCGATCTGATCAAAGCCCCGCCGGAAAAAACGGCAAGGCTTTTCCCACGGCAGGTTTGGCGAAGCGCGGAAGGGCACTCTGCCGCCCAGAGTAAGCGGCCTGCACGGTGAAGACGAGAGGGACGCTTTTCCAAGCGCGGAGTTCGAATCCCTCCGAGCCCACCAAGTCGCCTCCCTGCAATGCTGGCCTGGACCTGTCAAATCGTCACGTCAATGATGTCGGTATCGGTGGTTGCGTGTCCCCGCAACCACTTCTGTCATAGTACGATAACCGTCTCGGTCTAACCGAGGCGGTTTTTTCGTGTGGCGAGTTTGAAAATGTCTGGATTGCGTGAGGCCGTGAGGCCGGGCATTAAGGCGCATATTTTGCGGGAAGGCCTTCATGAACCTCAATCATCGGCAGAATGCGCCGTGCAGCGTAACCATCCGGTGTGGACCGCGGCAGACGCCGTTTCGCGTGTTAGACTGCTTGGCATGGAGATCGACACCGACAAGATTGACGCGTGCAGCGGTGGTGCTTCGACGTAGAAATCGGAAAACACGCTCGCGGCAACTCTGCACTACGCAGATGCGCGCCCATCTCCGGCCACGCAACATCGATCCGCAATTCGGAGCCATGTAGTGGTAGGTGGCGGCGCAGGACCGCTACATCGCCAGAGCCATTACCTGAGATAGTGGGTTTGAGGTGGTGGTAGAGGGAAGGGCGCTGGAAACTAACCTTCTCCATTTTCGGCAATTCGCCAACCGTCGCGATCTCGCGATTGAGCAGTGTCCTCCAGTCACTCATAGCCTGTCATCTCGAGATAGCCGCGCCCGGCATGGGTTCCCTCAAATCGGATCGGGCCTTCCCAATAGGGAGAGCGTGTGTCCATCCAGGCTTCTGGGTTTAGCGTCCGGATGGTCACATCCACTCCGTTTTCCGGCAATTGCACCCTCCAGCGGATCGGCACGCTACGTCCCGCGACTGCCGCCGTTTCGAGCGGCGTCACCCTTAGCGCGCCGGGGGCCTGCGGCTGCGGCCTGCCGTCGGCCTTGATCCATGTGGCCGATGTAAAGCCCGCGCCTCCGTCGCGCAGGCGAAAGCCCATCATCTTTTCGCCGCTGTCGAAATGCAAGGAGAACCAGTCCCACCCGGTCTGATCCTCAGCCAGCGGCTGCGAGGACCATTCGTGGTCCAACCACGCCTGACCGGACACCGCGATCACGCCCGCCGGAAGGGTCAGTGTACCGGTCACGTGGTAGAATGGTTGCGAGTAGTAATAGCTCGCCTGCCCCTTCTCGGATTTCACCGAGTAGCCCTGCACTCCCTGCGGCACCAGAGGGCCTTTGGCGTCCAGTGCCAGTTCGTAGGAAAACGCCTGTCCCGCCGCGTGCAGGTCGAGCGCCGACAGCGCATCCGCCTCTGGCAGGGCCCGACCTGCCATCTGCCAATTGTCAATCCAGGCCGCAAAGGGTGCAGCCGAAACCCCCGCCTGGCCGATGCCGCCCCGTGCCAGCCGTTCGGCCACGAATTGGTGCGTTCGCGTCGTCAGCCCGGCATGGCCCATCCAAAGCTGCGGACTAGACCAGCCGGACCGCTCCACCGGGGCCAGGGCGGATCGGAAAAGAGTCCATTGCACGCCAAAGTCCGCTCCATCCGCAGCTTGCAGGTTGGCCGTCAAATACCACCATTCGATCCGGTAACCGGGGTGCGGGCCGTGGTCTGCCGGAAAGTTGAATGCAGTCCCCGGCTGCGGCACTGAAAACCCGTCAGCCTCTGTGCCAAGCCCAGCAAAACCCTGGCCAAAGGCAGGTGCGGCCAAGCTCATGTAGATCAGCAATGCTCTAACGCTCATGTGCAAATACCTTCAGCAAATCCGATGGCGAAAGACGCGCCAGCCGCCAGGCAGGCACGGCGGCTGCAAGTCCGGCCGCCAGCAACGCGAGCGCCGCCAGCCGCGCCCAGTCACCGGGAAAAAGGTGCATCGGCAGACGCCAGCCAAAAGCCTCCACATTCACCACCGCCAGTAGAACAAAGGCGAGCCCGATACCTACAGGCAGAGCGGCCAGCATGGTCAAGGCTGCCAACAACAAGCCGCGCCAAAGCTCCAGCCATACGAGGTGGCGGCGGGGCAGACCCATGGCCCAGACCGGCGCCAGTTGCGGTAGGCGCATCCCCGACAGGGTCATGAGGCTCGCAAACATCGCCAGCCCCGCGACTCCCAGCGTCAGCACATTCAGCGCGGCTGTCACTCTGAATGTGCGCTCAAACACTTTGAGCGAAAAGACCTTGATCCCGGCCTGGTCAATCACGTTCTGCGCGGGCAGCCCGAATTCCGCCCGCAAACCCGCAGCCAGTGCTTCGGCCTTGCCAGGGGCAATCCGAATGGCATAGCGCAGGCGGGAGACGTCAGGGTAGTGCCGGACCAGTGTGTCGATCCCGATGATCACTTGGCCGATCGGGTTGCCATAGTCGGCATAGACGCCGACGATGCTGGCCCGCCAGCCACCGGGCAGCGTGATCTGGTCCCCTAAGCCCAACTCCTGGCGCCGCGCCAGTTGTTCGTTGATCAGGGCGCCGTCGCCTGTGGCGATCCGGTCCCACACCCCCGGCACTGCAGAGAGGATCGGCCAGTTGTCGCGATAGGTGCCATGATCGGCCACGCCGTATATTGCCGCGGGCTGGCCTGCGACCCGGCCCTCAATGCTCCAGATCGGCAGGACCGCGTCGCTGCGCTGGGCCAGCCAGTCGCGTATCGCCGTGGCCTCTGCTTCGGTGCGGGCGGTCACGTAAAGCTCTGAGGCGAGACGCTGATCGAGCCAGCCGGTGAAGGTCAGCCGAAAGCTCGACACCATCGTGCTGACGCCCACATTGACGGCCAGCGCAAGCAGCAGTGCCATTAGCGCCAATGACAGGCCGGGAAGCTGTTGACGCGTGTCGGCCCAAAACCATTCAGCCAATGGTCCACGCGCCAAGCGGCCGCCAAGGTGCAATATCCCCGTCAGCACGAGCGGCAGCGCCAGTGCCGCCCCCAACAGCAGTGCCGCCAGAAGCGCAAAGCCCGCCTCGAGGCCGGATCCGAAGTGTGCAATTCCCGCCGCCGTCAACAGGAGCACCATCGCAGCCACGCCTTGCGCGCGCAGGGCCCGCTCCGAAGCCCGCGCCCAGGCCCGAGGCTGGGCCGGCGCAAGCAGCGGCAGGTGCCATAGCCGCCAGAGGCTTTGTGCGGCCGCTACCAGCGTGCCGATTACCGCGATCGCCAGCCCCGCTGCCCACACTGCGGGGCGGATCGACAGCGTTCCCGGCACATCGGCCCCGTAAAGTCCGCGCAGGGTGGCGGCGACGTCGGGCAAAAGGGCCGAGGCGACTACATAGCCAAGTGCCACGCCCACCAATCCCGCGAGGAGGGCGAAGATCAGCAGCTCGGCGATCAGCAAAAGGACCAGCACGCGGGCCGGCAAGCCCAGTGCGCGCAGCGTGCGAAACACCGGGCGGCGCTGTTCAAAAGCCAGACCGATGGCGGAATGCACGATGAAGAGCCCCACCGCAAAGGCAAGAAAACCGAAAGCCGTCAGGTTCAGGTGAAAACTGTCGGTCAGCCTGGCAAGATCCCCCGTTTCACTCGGCTCGCGCAGGGTCAGGCCGGGGGCTGTCACCTCTAGAGGGGCACGGCCAATCGGTTGGTCCGGCCAGAGCAAAAGACGAGAGATCTTGTCCTTTGCCCCAAGCAAGACCTGCGCCTGCCCGATGTCGGTGAGGACTGTGCCAGGCGGCAAACCCTCGGCCACGCGCACGGGAGGTGTTGCTTGCTCGGTTAGTCGTGCCGCGGTTTCCGGAGTTGCATAGAGCACCCCGGGCGCCGTGATGAACGGCAATAGCTCATCACCCACTGCAACATCCACCTGCTGCGCCTGCGGCGGCAAAGTCAGTGGGTCAATGCCGAGGACGCGCAACCGCACATCCCCAAACCGCATTTCACCTTCAATCACCGGCGAAGCCAGCCAGCCTGCTCGCCGCAGTCTCACAAACACCTGTTGATCCATCCGGGTCCCGTCCTCACGCACCAGTTGCGCGAGCCGGTCCTGCCCAAGGATCGCCGCTGCACGGTCATAGCTCGCCCGCGCCTCACCGTTGATCGCCTGAATCGCTGACCACAACGCCGTTGCCAGCGATAGCCCCAAAAGCAGCATCGCCAGTTGGACAGGCCGCCTGCGCCAATGCGACAAGAGCGCTGACAACCCGGTCCACACCATCAAGCCAGCCGTCCCGCGTGCAGGTGAACGTGGGCGTTCAGCCGGTTTGCCAGACGGTTGGAATGGGTAACCATTAACAGGGCGGCACCCGTTTCAGCCACCAGCGACAGCATAAGATCGAGTACAGCGTCCCCTGTTGCTTCATCGAGATTGCCCGTGGGCTCATCGGCCAAAACCAGCCGGGGCCGAACGGCTAGGGTCCGCCCAATCGCCACCCGCTGTTGTTGCCCACTCGACAGCTGTTCAGGGTAGCGCGTTAGGACCTTGGCCAGGCCCAGCCGTTCAGCAAGGACCTTCAGCCACGCCGGATCAGGACGGCCGGCAAGTCGAGCCTGAAAGGCAAGGTTGGCTGCCACATCAAGCGAAGGGATCAGGTTGAACTGCTGGAACACAAGTCCGACTGTTCCCCGCCGCAGGGCGGCAAGGGCCGTATCGTTCAGCCCCACAATATTGGTACCGCCAAGGTGGATTTCTCCCGCATCAGGGCTGTCGAGCCCTGCAACGAGGTGCAAAAGCGTGCTCTTGCCGCTGCCAGACTCGCCGGTCAGCGCAAGGCTCTTGCCCGCCTCCAGCGAAAGATCGATCCCGTGCAGAACATGCAACGGCCCTTCGCCAGTGGGGTAGAATTTGTCGATCTGGTCCAGCCTCAGCAGCATGTTACTCCCCGGAGGCCCGCGTGCTTCTGACACGGCATGCCAGTGAAATAGCGCCAAACAACGACCCCTTTCATACAGCCTCCAAACCCACTGCCTTAATTGGACAATGGTTTTCTTCAGAGGCTCGCGTTTTGCATCTAACGCGACCTCCACTTGGAATTCGATGTACAATTACGATCTAGAGCGGTTCTCAGCTAGGCGGGATAGGCGTTGACCGTGCCGTCGCAACTCACTCTCCAAACGGAACTGGAGCGCTGCCTTCAATTCCTCAGCAGTGCCGATGCCGTTGCTGAAAAGCGCCATGATTATGCCTGCAGCCTGGTCACACTCAGGCGTGCTTGGCTCTATGCCAGCCTCACGGGAATACGCGATCAAACCTTTCGGGCAAAGAGTTCCTCTTCGATCTTTGCGCGGTTGTTTCCATACTTTTTTACCAGCCTGAGGGCATCAGCCCGTTCGAGATGGTGCTTCTTCATGAGGTACCCGACTTCATAGTCTTCGCCACCGTCGACCCGTGCTCTGTCTTGCGGACCACGCTTTGACTTGTCGTCTGCCATGACAACCTCCATGGGCGATCGCCTCGCCCAAACGTGTCAAGGATAATCCTCTAATCGACGGGGACAAGGACGTAGTCGCCAACCATGTCGAAACCGCACAACTCCGCGGTCGCAGGGATAAGCCGATCCCTTACGGGGAACGCTTTGCTCGTCCGCCGTTCGAAGCGTCGAGGTCTTCTGGGCTGGTACACGTTCTTGCGGCCGTGGGAGGAAGCTTTCCGCGCGACATCACGAATGGAGTCCCTTGATGCATCGAAGGTCGCCAAATAACCCGCTTCGGCTGTGGCTGCTTCCGGTTTTGCGTTCGCGAGCGCTTCAATCTCAATCAAGAACGGCATTTCAAACATGCCATCGTAGCCGAGAAAATGGAGGTATTGTCCGGCCTCGTCGTAGCTGCGGCTTCGGTTCGGAAAAGTCAGCGCCAAGGTTGAACATACCTCAAGCCGTCAAGAACCGCGTAGCGAACGTCTGTTGCAGGCTCGCGGCCTTGCGTCTCTTCGCATTGTGCGCGTTCAGAATTACGGCGGTTTCGAAGCTAAACTGCCACTCGCTTGATCCCGCTGCCCGGCCAGCGATGGAGCCGGGCTACTCCAGCACAGACTCTGCCCGTCGATCACCTCGATCGGCACGGACTCCAGACCGACATCGTCGAACAGCCGCGCATTTGACCGCGTTCGCCAAATTAATGGCCGGATCTTTGCGAAGCCTCCGCATTTTTGTGGGGGGAAGCCCTCCCAGCATCATCGTGATTGGACTTCACGATCGGTCGGAGTCACGCTGGCCGCAGGTATAAGAAGGATATGGGTGGGCCAACTATCGTCCGAATAGGAGGCTAAAATGAAGCACCAGACGCTTGAGCAACTGCAGATCGTCGCCGAGATCGATCAGGACTACCTGCGCCAGGCCATGTCGCGCAGCGAACGTCTTGAACGCTGGGCGGAGCTCCTTGAACGGAACCCTGACCGGCGACTCTCGACGCTACACCAAACCGAGTATCAGCCGGTTAGATCACGCGGGGCCATGCGCGGCGACGGCTCGCCGATCTCAGTCGCTTTCGAGGATCCTGTCCTCCGCGCCGCCGGGTTGGAAAGCGACAACTACGGCGAAGCGAAGCGGTTCTTCGAACTGACCGACAGGCAATTGCATGAGATCATCTGCTATTGTCATTTCGGCGCGACGGTGAGCGCCGTAACGGCCGCCCGTCACATCCGTGCGGCAATTGCCGGGAGACAGCCCGGCATGTTCGCTCGGATGCGTGAGGCGTTCGTCGGATAAAGCCGGAGCCGTTTCGCAGCATCATTTTTGAAGCGGCTCGCATGGAAAGCCGCCGCCGTAGCGCGGGCAAGCGCTCCCCACGCGGGGAGGCTGCGTTGCATGAGGGGGTGCGGCTTTCCGCAGGAGCACGCCGACGCCCCTCCTGCATCTTTTCCATCCGAACCGGAAAGATCCCAATGCTGCCAGTACATCCGTGGTCAGCGCCGTGGTTCAAAGGCTCGAACAGAGCGACATGCGCGCCGGATAAGCGCTATACATTCGCTGTCGAAAATTCGGTGCTTCATGGTGGGTCGAAGGTCGCGGACCTATGTCGATCGGGACCGGGAAAGCCAAATCGTGCCAAATTTTCGCGAACTGTATATATCTCTCGATGCACATTCAATCAAGGCTCGATAGGTTTGTCTCGTAATTGCGGATTAATATAGTCTGTTGTCGGCAAAATTAAGAGGGATGAATTACAATAAAATTGCTTATGGCTCCGCCTTTCGGACGGCCAAAAGCGCCGGTAAAAACGACTGATTTCATTTCAAATATTTTCGGTTTGAGGAATTAAAAATTTGGCACTCCTATCATTCGAGTGCCAAAGGGGCTATGTTAAGTGTTGCAGTCGCTCTATGTGCGGCGGCAGAAAGAACCCCCAATGAAATTCCGGCCACTCCACGACCGCGTCGTCATTCGGCGCGCGGAAGGCGATACCAAATCCAAGGGCGGGATCATTATTCCCGACACCGCCAAGGAAAAGCCTCAGGAAGGCGAAGTGATCGCCGTGGGCCCGGGCTCGCGTGACGAGAGCGGCAAGCTGATCCCGCTCGACGTCAAGGCCGGCGATCTCATCCTGTTCGGCCAATGGTCCGGCACCGAGGTCAAGATCGACGGCGAGGACCTCCTGATCATGAAGGAGAGCGACATTTTGGGCATCGTCGAGAAGATCAAAGCGGCCAAGAAAGCCGCCTGACCGGGCGATTTCCGATCCCGCAATTTCAAGACTGAACTGGACGTAAAATCATGTCTGCCAAGGAAATCAAATTCGCTACCGATGCCCGCGACCGGATGCTTCGCGGCGTCGAAATTCTGAACAACGCCGTCAAGGTGACGCTCGGCCCCAAAGGCCGCAATGTCGTCATCGACAAGGCCTATGGCGCGCCGCGCATCACCAAGGATGGTGTCGCCGTCGCCAAGGAAATCGAGCTTGCCGACAAGTTCGAGAACATGGGCGCCCAGATGGTGCGCGAAGTGGCCTCGAAGACCAACGACCTCGCCGGCGACGGCACGACGACAGCCACGGTGCTGGCCGCTTCCATCCTGCGCGAAGGTGCCAAATTCGTTGCCGCGGGCATGAACCCGATGGATCTCAAGCGCGGCATCGATCTTGCTGTGGCTGCTGTGGTGAAGGACATTCAAGCCAGGGCCAGGAAAGTCAAATCTTCGGACGAGATCGCCCAGGTTGGTACGATCGCCGCCAATGGCGACGCGTCGGTCGGCGCCATGATCGCCAAGGCGATGAACAAGGTCGGCAATGAGGGCGTGATCACCGTCGAAGAAGCCAAGACAGCCGAAACCGAACTCGATGTCGTCGAAGGCATGCAGTTCGACCGTGGCTATCTCTCGCCCTATTTCGTCACCGATGCCGAGAAGATGCGCGCGGAGCTGGAGGACCCTTACGTTCTCATCCATGAGAAGAAGCTCGGCAATTTGCAGGCGTTGCTGCCGATCCTCGAAGCTGTGGTGCAAAGCGGTAAGCCGCTGCTGATCATCTCGGAAGACGTCGAAGGCGAGGCGCTAGCAACGCTGGTCGTCAACAAGCTGCGCGGCGGCCTCAAGGTCGCAGCCGTCAAGGCGCCAGGCTTCGGTGACCGGCGCAAGGCGATGCTGGAAGACATTGCCGTGCTCACCGCCGGCCAGATGATTTCCGAGGATCTCGGCATCAAACTCGAGAACGTCACGATCGACATGCTCGGGCGGGCTAAGCGCGTGCTCATCGAGAAGGATACGACGACGATCATCGACGGCGCCGGCGAGAAAGCCACCATCCAGGCGCGCGTCCAGCAGATCAAGTTGCAGATCGAGGAAACGTCCTCGGATTACGACAAGGAGAAACTCCAGGAACGTCTCGCCAAGCTGGCTGGCGGCGTTGCCGTCATTCGCGTCGGCGGCGCGACCGAGACGGAAGTCAAGGAAAAGAAGGACCGCATCGATGATGCGCTGAACGCCACTCGTGCAGCCGTGGAAGAAGGCATCGTTGCCGGCGGCGGTGTTGCGCTTTTGCGCGCCAAGGCAGCTTTGACTGAGCTTACTGGCGCGAATGCTGACATGACGGCAGGTATTTCGATTGTGCTGAGAGCACTTGAAGCGCCGATCCGCCAGATTGCCGAGAATTCCGGCGTTGAAGGTTCGATCGTCGTCGGCAAGCTCTCCGACAGCAAGGATCACAATCAGGGCTTCGACGCCCAGAACGAAGTCTATGTCGACATGATCAAGGCCGGTATCGTCGACCCCGCCAAGGTCGTTCGGACGGCCCTGCAGGATGCCGGCTCGATTGCCGCGCTCCTGATCACCGCTGAAGCAATGATCGCGGACATTCCGCAGAAGGTTTCGCCCGCTATGGGTGGCGCGGGAGGTATGGGCGGAATGGGCGGAATGGACTACTGAGCGGCGCCTGAAACTATAGCCAGGACGACGGAAGGCCAGCGACGCGGGCACATGCGAGCCGATATCTCGGCGATCATCGGTTCGCTCGACATCGTGTTCGGGGAGATCGATCGATAGGCTCGTCGCTGTCGTATTTGCTGCTAAAAATGGTCTTGGAGACAAGAACATGACCGACACTCTTGCCGAGAAAACATGTACGCCTTGTCGCGGCGGCGTCCCGCCGCTCACGCGTGATGAAGCCCAACGCTTCCAGGCACAGGCTCCTGATTGGGAGCTGGGCGACGATGCCGACCGCATCCAGCGGAGCTTTCGATGCCGCAATTTCCGGGATGCGCTCACCCTTGTTCAGGAGATCGGTGAGCTCGCCGAAACCGAGGGCCATCACCCCGACATCAGCTTCGGCTGGGGTTATGTGACGGTTTCCCTGAGCACCAAGAAGATCAAAGGACTGCACGAGAACGATTTCATCATGGCGAGCAAGATCGATCGGATGCTCGATCGCGCGGGGCGGCCCCTCGACCGCCAACGGTGACACGGCAAATCCATGCCAATCAAGTGAGGTCGTTTATGCCACACATCCGTCGAGGGGCAGCTCGATCTCGACCCTGATCGGATGGTTCATGGCCTTATGGTCCAGCGACGATCGCAGCGAAAATAAGCACCTTTGCGCTTGCCTTGAAGGCATCCTATTCTGGAGGGTAGTATCCGCTCGGGGCATAGAATGTCGGTACTGCCTTCCTTAAGAATTTGCGCGCCGCTCAACGCGGTGCTGGCTGCGACTGGGCTTGTGGCGGTGGCTACGCTCACGACACCGGACATATCCGGACGAAGCAGACTGGCTTTGGCTGCCGTGCTCGCGGTCATTTGGGGCGTCTATCTCCTGGAATTGGTCGAGAAACTGCTCAAGCGCCGGGCGGGAGACGTTCGGGACAGGACGCCGGCAATCGCCATTGATGTGCTCGCGGTTTTGGTTCCACTCGCCGCATTTCTGCTCGTCGGCACGCCCGACCGGAGCCTCTACTGTGCTGTCTGGCTGCTGAAACCGCTGCGCGATTCAACTTTCTTCCCGCTGCTGGGCAGAATCCTGACTAACGAAGCGCGCAACCTGATCGGCGTCGCCACCGTCTTCGGCATCGTTCTTTTCGGTTTTGCGCTCGCAGCCTATGTCATCGAGCGCGACGTCCAACCGCAACAGTTCGGCAGCATCCCCCAGGCAATGTGGTGGGCGGTGGTCACGCTGTCCACCACCGGCTATGGCGACGCTATTCCGGAAAGCTTCGCCGGCCGCGTCCTTGCCGGGGCGGTCATGATGAGTGGCATCGGCATCTTCGCGCTCTGGGCTGGCATTCTTGCCACCGGCTTTTATCAAGAAGTCCGTCGCGAGGATTTCGTCCGCAATTGGCAATTGGTCGCCGCCGTGCCGTTGTTTCAGAAGCTCGGCCCGGCCACACTAGTCGAGATCGTGCGTGCATTACGACCTCGCATCGTGCCGGCGGGCGCTGTGATCTGCCGCAATGGCGAGACCGGTGACCAGATGTTCTTCGTCGTGGAGGGGCGCGTCAGCGTCGCGACGCCGAACCCGGTGGATCTGGGCCCTGGCGCCTTCTTCGGCGAGATGGCGCTGATCACCGGCGAACCGCGCTCGGCGACCGTCAGCGCCACAACGGTGGTCTCACTCCTGTCGCTACACTCGGCGGATTTCCAGATGCTGTGCAGCAGCAGTCCGGAGATCGCAGAAATCATCCGCAAGACCGCGCTCGAGCGGCGCGGCGCGGCGCCTAACGGTTGACCGTGTTAGACTAGGTGTTCGTCAGGAGGAGGATGCGATGCCAAGGCGGCCAATTGCCTGCCGATGGTGGCTGGCTGGAACTACATGCTTTGCCGCTGCCGAACCACCCTCAATGCGAGCGCGACATTCGGTTCGTGATCTCTACCTCATCCCCATCCCGCGCAGCGGGTTCGTTCTTCGGCCCCAAACGCGACATGGGCTCGGCGAGAACAGCTCTTGGCGGTGCGGCGTTGCATCTCGACCGCACCATTACATTCGAAAGCGGAATCTCTTGCCCGTTGAATTCGAGCACGGCAGGGAGCGTCCTTGTCGGGGCACGTGCTGTTTGCCTGATTGCGGTCGCGAGTTTGGCTTATGCGAAGTGGCCATCGGCAGGCACGGCCATCTATCGACAAGCGCACATAACTATTCGCGCACCAGGCGTCCGGTCGCCCACCAGATCACCGATACAACAACGATCGATGCGTAGCCGTCCACGGCATAGTGCCAGCCAGTGAACACCGATCCGTACAGGATCAGGGCTGCAAAGGTCCAACCCGGAACGCCAAGCCAGCGATTGATCGATGACAGCAAATAGGCGTTCAATGCGGCAAAGGCGACATGCATGCTTGGCATGGCCGAGATGCCGCCGCCAAGACTTGGCCGGCCGCTTTGGTAAGCCATCAGGAGATATGCCGCGGGTTCCCGCACCATGTAACTATGGTCCAGCCTGTCCAGGGCCGCATTCAATCCGTGGAAGCGATCCACGCCGACAAAGTGGTGGTAGTAAACCGGTCCGACCGATGCCAGCGCCAGGGCCAAGACCGTTCCGAGGACGGACAACGTCAGCGCTGCTGCGCAGAGATAGCGGATGCGGGCAATCTCGTCCGACCAGAGCGACACGAAAAGGATGGTGCCGAACCACTGGTAAAACCAAATGACTTCATAGCTGTTGAAGACGACGAACGACCAATTGTTGCCGTCGAGCTTATGGACGATCTCCCATGGCGGCATCCCGTGCAGCCATTCATCAGCATCGGCCAACCAGTTGTCGGCATAGTATGGGACGACGGACGGGATGGCGATCTTGTAGGTAGAGAACGCGGTCAAGCTGGCAAAGCAGAACAGCAGCACCAGCAGACAACCGCGCCAGCGCCCTTGAACCAAATCCAGTGCGTAGCGAACCGGTTGCCGCCGGCCATGGATTAGCGCGGCACAGCAGACGCCACCGATAAACAACACCGGAATGCCAACAAGAAACTTGTGAGAATAGTTTGAGGCTGACGTATAGAATACTTCTGGATATAGTGCAGATGCGCCTAAAACGTATGTCGCCATGAACAAGGAGAGGCGCAATTGCCATATGGCGGAGGGCCTGTAGCGAGAGGCTTCCGTGGTTAGGGCCAAACCAATTTACCCGTTCTTAACGTTTCGCCGGAGAGACACATACACCGATAAGGTAAAAACCTTGCCGCCAGGTTTACTTTTCCCCGGTGGTCGACATTTGCCGGCTGGCCCGCATGCGGTGGATTGATTCCCTGAGCAATCTTGCATCCGCATTGCTGTCCATGCCCCCGCGTCAAGGAATTGCCCCAGAGCCTCGAGCCGGCCGGTTGCTTAAACACGGGCCCGCCACGCCCTCAGTTGACATATCATAAGTTTTAGCTTATCATAAGTCATGGTTTATGATTATGCAGGAATGGTGGCCTTGGCCGATCCGACGCGCCGCAAGGTGTTCGAGCTCATCGCCGATCGGCCACGCTCGGTCATCGATCTGACGCGAGTGCTTCCGGTCTCGCAGCCGGCGGTATCGCAGCACCTCAAGGTTTTGAAGCAAGCCCGGCTGGTCCGCGCAGAGCCGAAAGGTGCCAGCAACATCTATCATCTCGACCCGCATGGGCTCGGCGAGATGCGCGCCTGGCTCGACCGCATGTGGGGCGATGCGCTCGACGCCTTCAAACGGGAAGTCGACAACAGCAAGGAGAAGAGGAAATGACGACCATGATCAAGCCCGCGCCGGTCAGGAAGTCGGTGACGGTGGAGGTGCCGCTCGACAAGGCATTCGATGTGTTCACCACAGGATTCGGGCGCTGGTGGCCGGCTTCGCATTCGATCGGCAAATCCGCCCTGACGACCGCGGTGATCGAACCGAAAGCCGGCGGCCGCTGGTACGAGATCGGCGAGGATGGGTCACAATGCGATTGGGGCGAGGTTCTCGCCTGGGATCCGCCGTCGAGGCTGACGCTCGCCTGGCGGATTGGAGCCGGCTGGCGCTACGATCCGGCATTGCTGACCGAAGTCGAGATCCGCTTTGTCGCGCTCGGCGAGAACGCGACGCGTGTGGAACTCGAGCACAGGCTTCTGGAGAACATGGGCGAAACCGCAGAGGCGATGCGCGAGGCCTTCGAATCGGAGGGTGGCTGGAGCGGTCTCCTGGACCGCTATGCGGCTGAGGCCAAGCGCCACGCCGCCTGATCGGGAAGCTTTCCAGTCCAATACCAGCGGGGCCCTCGCACTGTCGGCCTCGCCGTTTTGAATCAGTGTCGATCTGCCCATCTGGTTGACCGGGGCGGGGAGATACGCTGCCCTTTACCTGCCGCCGCGAAGGTTTGCAGCGCCGCAGGTTTGTAGAACGTCCTCTCCCCCTACCATCCGGTATGCGCCGCGTCGTTTGGACGCGCGAACGGCGCTGTAGCAATTTGTCGTTGTGCATGGTCCTTTCGCAAAATCGATTCCGATTGCCAGGGTCATGCGTTAGACCTGACAGGCACCTTATCCGGAAATCCGATGGCGGGAGGCGCTGGTGGAAGGCCAGGACGAACAGATGACCGGCGCCAGGGCCGCCGAGGAGCGCCGCGCCGATATCTATGACGAGGACGGCGTCATCCTGTCGTCGTTCCTCGCCCAGATCGGTGCCGCGATCGCCGATCGCGATACGCTGACGCTGAAGCGTGAAGTCGACGATCTGCACCAGTCGGAACTCGGCCACCTGCTCGAGGCCCTGCACCCGGAACAGCGACGCGCGCTGGTCGAATTGCTGGGCAAGGATTTCGATTTTTCCGCGCTGACCGAAGTTGACGAGGCGATCCGCCGCGACATCGTCGACAGTCTGCCCAATGCGCAGATCGCCCAGGCGGTGCAGGATCTCGATTCCGACGACGCGGTCTACATTCTCGAAGACCTCGACCAGGAGGACCAGGACGAGATCCTGTCGCAGCTGCCGTTCACCGAGCGGATCAGGCTGCGGCGTTCGCTTGACTATCCCGAAGAGACCGCCGGCCGCCGCATGCAGACGGAGTTCGTCGCGGTGCCGCCCTTCTGGACGATCGGCCAGACCATCGACTACATGCGCGAGGACAACAATCTTCCGGACCGTTTCAGCCAGATCTTCGTCATCGATCCGAGCTTCAAGCTGCTCGGCGCCATCGACCTCGACCAGATCCTGCGTACCAAGCGCTCGGTCAAGGTCGAAGAGGTCATGCATGAGACCAGGCATGCCATCCCGGCCACCATGGACCAGGAGGAGGCGGCACGCGAATTCGAACAATACGATCTTCTGTCTGCCGCCGTCGTCGACGAGAACGAGCGGCTGGTCGGCGTGCTGACCATCGACGACGTCGTCGACGTCATCCAGCAGGAGGCCGAGGAAGATCTGCTGCGCATGGGCGGCGTCGGCGACGAAGAACTCTCGGACAGCATCTTTTCGACCTCGCGCTCGCGCGTGCCCTGGCTGCTGGTCAATCTTTTGACGGCTTTCCTGGCGGCCTCGGTGATCGGCCTGTTCGACCGCACCATCGAGCATATCGTGGCGCTGGCGGTGCTGATGCCGATCGTCGCCGGCATGGGCGGCAATGCCGGCTCGCAGACCATGACGGTCACGGTGCGGGCGCTGGCGACCAGGGACCTCGACATCTACAATGCCGGCCGCATCATCCGCCGCGAAATCGGGGTGGGCTTCATCAACGGCATCATCTTTGCCATCCTGATCGGCCTCGTCGCTGCTGCCTGGTTCCACGATCGCAATCTCGGCGGCATCATTGCGGCCGCGATGATCATCAATATGTTCGTGGCGGCTCTGGCGGGCATCCTTATCCCGCTGCTGCTCGACCGCTTCAAGATCGATCCGGCTGTGGCTTCGGCGGTTTTCGTCACCACGGTCACCGATGTCGTCGGTTTCTTTGCCTTTCTCGGGCTCGCCACATGGTGGTTCGGCGTGCGCTGAACGTCACCTCAATTGACTTTTACGTAAATGCCATGCGAGGCTTTGAAGGTGCCTTGTCCGCCGATTCTGGTACGCGCCTGGGCGCCGGCGGCGCCGGCCAGTTGGAACTCGCGGCGTGGCCGGGGCATTGGAGTGACGATGCGGGAATATTATTCAATCACGGAGCTGACCCGCGAATTCGACGTGTCGACGCGGACGTTGCGCTTCTATGAGGACGAAGGGCTGGTGCAGCCAGTAAGACGCGGCCGCACTCGGCTGTTTCGTCCGTCGGACCGGCATCTCATCCGCCAGATCATGCGCGGCAAGAGGCTCGGCTTCTCGATCAACGAGATCCGCGAAATCATCCAGATGTACAGGGAGCCGCCCGGCGAGGTCGGCCAACTCAAATTGATGATCAAGCGCATCGAGGAAAAGCGCGAGGATTTGCGCCAGAAACGCCGCGACCTCGAAGAGACGCTGGCCGAGCTCGATCAGGCAGAGGAATCCTGCGTCGAGCGGCTGGTGGAACTCGGCGTCACCACATGAGCGTGGCGTCAGCGCCGGCTCAAATCCAGCGCCGCACCCTTTTGGCGTAGTCCCGGTATTTCTTGCCGAATTTGGCCGTCAGCACCTTCTCCTCGCTCTCGATCGTCAGCTTCTGCGTCAGGAACGCCGCGATGACCGCCAGCGGCAGGAACCAGGCGATCCCAGTGACAAAGGCGAGGCTGACCAGCAGCAGCGTGTTGGCGAGGTAGATCGGGTTGCGGCTGACGGCGAAGGGTCCGGTAGTCACCAGATGGTCAGGCACGCCGTTCGGGTTGAGCGTCGTCTTGGCGCGGATCATGGTGCGGATTGCCGTGAACCAGAGCGCGGCAACCGCCACCAACCCCACAAGGCCGGCGGCGAACAGGATGTCGCCGAGAAGATCGCCGATCCACGGTAGCGGATAGAACAGCCCTAGCGCGACGCTGACGATGATGGCGGCGATATAGATCAGCGGCGGCCATGGGATGTGCCCCAGCCTCGGCTGCCCAGGATTTTGCTGCACGGGTTTCGGGTGACTGTCGCTCATTATTGTCCTCCCTCGATTAGCGCGTTCCCGGTTCCGCCGCCTCGGTTTGGGCGGTGCAGGTGCCGGCGAGCTCGCCAATATGCGCCTTCCACTCCGGGGACTGGTCGTTGCTGTAGAGCCGGTCAAGCGAGGCTTCGCCCTGGAGAGTGTCCAGCATGCAGGCACAATAGCTGGAGCAGAACTCGGTGTCGCGTGCCTGCTCGCAGGATATCTGGCAGGATTTCAGAAAACTCACCTCCCTGGTTTCGGCCTGCGCCGGCATGAATTGCGAAAACAGCCAGACCGAGCCGATCAGCACCGGCTGATGGATCAGATAGAAGGCAAGGCTGTGCCGGCCGATGAAGACCAGCGGATTTGCCCAGCGGCCGGGCGCCAAGGCCGACAGCCGCGTCAGCGCGCCGGAGGTGGCGGCGAGCTTGGTAACCGCGATGCCGGCAAGTACGGCGCCGAACCAGGGCAGCAGCGGAACGTAGTCGTTGGAGCGCGGGTTGGTCGCCGACAGGCCGACCCACCACAAAGCCGGATGATCGAAAAGCTCGGATCGCAGGTAGAAAGGCGCAGCGATAACGAGGGCCGCCACGGCAAGCGTCAGCAGCGCCGGGAGGCGCAGGAACGCCAGGCCGAGCAGGCTGGCGAGCGCGATCTCGTGCAATATGCCGAAGAAGATGAAGCCGTCGGGCGTGGCGATGCGGGTGACCAGCGATATTGCGAGCGCTGCCCCGGCAACCATGGCGAAGCGCTTCCAGAAGCCGGTCCAGCGGATTTTCTTGCCATGGGCGAGACAGAGGCTGATGCCGACCAGGAACAGGAAGCTCGAGGCGATGCAGCGCGCGTAGATTTTCCACCAGCCGAAGGCGGTGAGGCCGGGATCGGTGTAGCCGAAGAATTCGAGGTCCCAGGTGAAATGATAGCTCGCCATGGCAAGCAAAGCGATGCCGCGTGCAATGTCGATAGCGGCGATGCGCTTCGACTTCGGTTGATCCTGAACGGCTGCGGTCGGCGTGTCGATGCTCATGGTCTCGCTGTCTTGGTTCAGCCCCGGCAAGACGACTATCACGGTTGCCACCGTCAAAAGAAGCAGGGCCTTGCGTCGCGTTGGTACCGGTCGGCATCAGAGCTGCTTTAGGCCAAAGCCGGAAAGCCTTTGGCCGGCGTGCTGGCGTTTTTCGGACTGGGCGCGGTTTTCGCGACACTCGGCCTGCTGGCGGCGGCCTGAGGCTTCGTCACCTGGCGCTATCTGCCCAAATCGCTTTGATGTTCGAGCGCCGCATGGCGCTCGCGCACCCAGTTGTGGAAGCGGTGCAAGTCGTATTCCTCGGGCATCAGTACGCCGGCCTTGTGGCGCATCGAGCGCAGGCCCATCTGGTTGACCTCGCAGATATCAGCATCCTCCTCCAGCACCTGGGTACCGAAGGCGACGATGTTGTCGATATCCGCGGCCGGATCGGCGAGCGCTTCGGGCGAAAAAAGCCATTCGGCGGTAAGTTCGGTCTGCTCCGGCCCAAGCGGCACCAGCCGCACGGTCCTGACATAGTCGACATGGCCGACGACGAACATCGACGGCATGCTGGTGGCATAGGTCTGCCCGGCGGCACGCTCGCCCGGCGTCAGGCCGGAAAAGACCGAGCCGTGGACGCGCCCGTCGCGCGACCAAGTTTCGGCCCCGGCCCGCAAGCCGCCGGCAAATTCCGGCGCGTCATTGTCGGCGTGGCGCGCCCATTCGGGGTCGTCGTGCCGGCCCATCAGGCCGCGGCCATAGATCGGCACCAGCCGCGACAGGTCCTTGTGGACGCCGGGGCAGTGCAGGCACTCGTTGAAATTTTCCCAAAATACCTTCCAGTTGCAGTTTATCACCTTGCGCAGCACATGGCCGCTCAGCAGCGTTTCCAACGGCCAGTTGGCGAGGCTGCCGGATGCCGGATCGAAGGATGTTTCAGCCGAGCCGGCAGCGTCTTCCGCCAGATTGACGAAGACAAAACCGCGCCACACCGAAAGCGCGACCCGGTAGAGCGGATGATCGGCCTTGTCGAAGCCGTCCGGCAGCGATTTCGACGGCACGCGCACCAGATCGCCGTGCAGCGAATAGGACCAGGCATGGTATGGGCAGGTGATGAACCGCGCCTTCAGCCGTCCTTCGCTCTGCTGGCAAAGCTGCGAGCCGCGATGCCGGCAGGTGTTGTGGAAGGCGCGCAACTCGCCGGTCTCGTCGCGCAGCACGACGACCTCCTGCGTGCCTATGCGGAACGTCCTGAAAGCCAGCGGCTGGGCAAGGTCGGCCTCGCGGCAGACGAGCAGCCAGTTGCGATACCAGATGGCCTCGAGATCGCGCTGATAGGCCGCGATGTCCCAATAGGCTGATGACGGCAGCGTCGGCTCGGCCCGCGTCAGGCCGTTGTAGGGACCGCGCTCATTCGGGCTGGGTTGCATGCCGGCTTCCTCCCCATCCGCCAGCCGACACCCGGCTGCGAAAATTGTCAATCGCGGCGCCGGCCGACCGGGCTTGGCGAGGCGGCGCATTCGCCACACGATCCGGCGGAATTTGGTTTGCCGGGCGCGGCGATTCTGCCTATAGTCACTGATGTCGTCGGTTCCGTTTGGAACCAAGAGGGAATGCGGTGAGGGCAAGTTGTTTGCCCAATGCCGTGGCTGCCCCCGCAACTGTGTGCGGTAGTCCTCTCCATATGCCACTGAAGGTTCGCCTTCGGGAAGGTGGGGAAGGGCGCTGATCCGCGAGCCAGGAGACCTGCCGGCGACAGGAAACTGACTTCTATGCCCTCGGGTGGAGGGCGAAAGGACAAGACATGAATACCGCTTCCGTTTCGCTCGGCGCTTCCGCCTCCTCGCAGTCGCGTCTCATGCAGCTGGCGCTTGCTGCATTCCTCGGCATTTTCGTCATGGGCTTTGTCGGCTTCTCGCATATCGATGCGGTCCACAATGCCGCGCACGACTATCGCCATTCGATGGGCTTTCCCTGCCACTAACAAGGGGCTGACATCATGACACTGTTTCGCAACGTCGTGTTCATCGCGGCGATCGCAGGGCTTGTGGCCGGCGTGGCTCTCGCCTGCATGCAAGCCTATGCCACGGTGCCGCTCATCCTAAAGGCGGAAGTCTACGAACAGGCCGGCGGCGGCCATGACCATGCCGCGGCACCTGCGACACCGGCTGAAAACGCCGCGGGCATGACGGCTATGAGCAGCGCCGCGCCGGCACCGGCTGAAGCAATGGCTCCGGCGGAAGACGAAGGCTGGGCGCCGGCGGACGGTTTCGAACGCTTCGGCTTCAGCGTCGTTGCCAATATCGTCACCGGCATCGGCTTTGCGCTGGTCCTGGTTGCGGTTTCGGAATTCGCCGGCGGCATCGGCAATTGGCGCCAGGGCCTGTTCTGGGGGCTGGCCGGCTTTGCCGCATTCACGCTGGCGCCGGGCCTCGGCCTGCCGCCGGAACTGCCGGCGATGCCGGCGGCCGACCTTGTCCAACGCCAGTTATGGTGGTGGGCAACAGTGGTGGCGACAGCGGCCGGTCTCGGCCTTATCGTCTTCCGCAGATCGCTGCCGCTGGTGGCTCTTGCCGTGGCGTTGATCGTTGCGCCGCATATCGTCGGCGCGCCGCAGCCCGATAGCTTCGAGACGGCGATCCCGGAAGGCCTGCACCACCAGTTCGTGGTGGCGGTGACGCTGACCAATCTGGTGTTCTGGCTGGTGCTCGGCGCGGTCGTCGGCGTGGTGCGCGGACGCTTCACGGGCACGGCGACCAGCCTGCGCGACAGCTTTGCCTGACCGCGCTGCCGGGGCACTGACCCTGGTCATCGGCGGTGGGGGGGGGGGGGCCCGCCCGCCGGGGCGCCGGCCGGGGAGGGGGGGCGCGCCGGGCCGGGGCGCGAGATGACCCCCCCCCCCCGCTGCCTCCCCCCTGCGACCCCACCCACCCCGCCCA